>QNBS01000175.1 GCA_003644175.1 Planctomycetota bacterium
GAATGTTGGGATGTGATTTTGCAAAGATTTTGGTTCTCATTTAAGAAAGGATCTTGCAATGGTAAGGAAACTCTTGTTGACAGAGTTAGTGGGCGGATTGACGGTGATGTCATCTTCGTGTCTTGAGGTTGAATTGGGAGGCGGCGGCGGTCGGCTCACCGGGGCCAAGGGCGAGGTGAAGATTATAACGCCGGATCCAGGTCATTTTCATGCGGCGCTGGTGCAGAAGACGATGTACGACCAGGTTTCGCCGACGGTTCATGTTTATGCGCCTAAGGGGGCTGATGTCGCCGATCATCTCAAACGTATCGAGGGTTTCAACAGCCGCTCGGACAATCCGACGAACTGGAAAGAGGTGGTTTATACCGGCGATGACTTCCTGGAAAAGATGCTCACCGAAAGGCCGGGCAATGTGGTGGTGCTTTCGGGCAACAACAAGAAGAAGACCAAATACATAAAGGCATGTGTGGACGCGGGGCTAAACGTCCTGGCGGACAAGCCGATGTGCATCACGCCGGAGGATTTCGAGTTGTTGAAGGAGGCGTTTGTCTCGGCGAAGGAAAACGGCGTGATGATCTATGACATAATGACGGAGAGGTCGGAGATTACGACTATCCTTCAGAAGGAACTATCGCAGATCAAGGGCGTCTTCGGCAAGCTGCAAAAGGGCACGCCCGAGGATCCGGCGGTTGTCGAGGAAAGCGTGCATCACTTTTTCAAGTATGTCTCGGGCAATCCGATCAAGAGGCCGGGCTGGTATTTTGATACTACGCAGCAGGGTGAAGGTATCGTGGATGTCACGACGCATCTGGTTGATCTTGCGATGTGGGCCGCTCTGCCGGGCGAGGCGATCGATTATGCCGATGATATCGAGATTCTAAAGACCAGGCGCTGGCCGACGATGATCACGCTGGAGCAATACCAGAAGGTTACGAGGCTGGACGATTTTCCGCCTTACCTCAAAGAGCGGCTCGACGACAACGGGGTGCTGCCCTGCTATGCCAACGGCGAGATAACCTATTCGGTCAAAGGTATTAACATGAGGGTCTCTGTGATGTGGAATTATCAGGCGCCGGAGGGGACCAAGGACACTCACTATTCGATTATGAAGGGTTCCAGGTGCAACCTGGTCGTTCGGCAGGGCGCCGAACAGAACTACATACCTGAGCTTTATGTCGAGCCGGCAGAGGGCATCAGGAAAGGCGTTTTTGCGAGATCGCTGGTTAAGGCGGTGGATAATCTTCAGGAGAAGTATCCGGGTGTGAAGCTCGCCAAGCAGGATGGGACGTGGCATATTGATATCCCCGACAAATACCGGATCGGGCATGAGGCGCATTTCGGCCAGGTCGCCAAGAGGTTCCTGCAGTATCTCGTCGACGGCAAACTGCCGAACTGGGAAGAGCCGAACATGATCGCAAAGTACTATACGAATACGACAGCCCTGAAAATGGCAAGTAAAAAGTAAGGAGATTGACGATGAAGAGTAGTTATTGGGCAGCCGCCCTGGCGGTGGTTTTTCTGGCTTGTGCTGTCGGCTGTGATGCCGCGGCGAAGAAAGTGGAGTTTGTAAAGGGCGATGACAAGATCGATGTCGTCATCGGCGGCAAGCCCTTTACGAGTTATATGTTCAGCGACAAGCTCACCAAGCCTGTGCTTTATCCGGTGCAGACTCCCTCCGGCATCAAGGTGAACCGGGGGTTCCCATTCGAGAAGGTCGAAGGCGAGGCGACGGACCATCCGCATCATGTGGGCATATTCTTTACGTATGACGAGGTCAACGACGACGGGTTCTGGAACAATACGAAATCACCGCCGCAGGTGAAGCACATCAAGGTAACAAAGATGCAGCCGGGCAAGGGCAAAGGCGAGTTGTGTACGGTCATGCACTGGACCGGCAAGAGCGAAGTGCTTCTTGAAGAAAAGCGGAAGATGGTTTTTACGGCGGGCGAGGGCTGGAATGCGATCGATTTTTCGATTGACCTGACGGCCGTGGGCAAGAAGGTCAAGTTCGGCGATACGAAAGAGGGTATGTTTGCAATTCGCACCGCCCAGTGGCTGCGGGAAAAGGACGGCACGGGCCGGTATTTCAGTTCCAACGGCGACAAAACGGCCGCCGACATCTGGGGCAAGCGCGCCCGGTGGGTTGCGCTTGAGGGCGAAAAGGACGGCAAAAAAGTCGGCATAGCGATCCTGAACTATCCAAAGAGCGCAAATTATCCGACCTACTGGCATGCCCGCAACTACGGCTTATTTGCAGCGAATCCGTTGGGCCAGTTTGTATTTCAGAAATCGAAAAAGGTGGAAAATCCGAAGCCACTGGCCCTGACCCTGGCGCCGGGCGAAACGGCCCACTTCAATTTCTACATAATAATCTATGACGGATCAAAAACTCCGGAGCAACTGGAAAAACTTTTTGCCCGGCATCCGAAGTAAAATGCCTGGTGCACACTTGCATTTGTCATCAGTTTGGCCGGTGCATCAGTGTGCAGTATTTGCCGCGCCGTGCTGATCGCCTGGGGGTGCGGTGCGGCAAATACCGGCGGGGGGCGCTGTGTAAGCATATCCAGCTTGTCATATTCGGCAGCAAGGCCCGCAATACCATTGCAAAAACGGTTTATTCCGGTATAATAGATGTTTTGATTTTCGGTGGTCAGGACATACGCGGGCAGGAAAGATGTGGCAGTTTGAGTTGAACAATATAGATGACCTGAAACGTCTGGGCCGGCGGCTCGGCTCGCCGGTTGATGCGATTGCCGACGTTTCCATACTTGCAGAGCCCGTCCGGGTGGGTAATCTGGTACTGCCGAACTCGTTGGCGGTGCATCCGATGGAGGGCGCCGACGGCGATTGGGCGGGTCGTCCGGAGCAATTGACATTTCGTCGATATGAGCGGTTTGCCGCAGGCGGGGCGGGGCTGATATGGGCGGAGGCGATTGCGGTTGTCGGCGAGGGCAGGGCCAACCCGCGACAGCTCTGGTTAAATGCCGACAGCAAAGACCGATTCGCGATGCTGATTAGGCGTACCCGCCATGCGGCCAAACGCAGCGGCGCGGACCACAATCCGGTGATCGTCGCACAGCTTACGCATTCGGGTCGATACAGCAAGCCACGCGGCGTTGCGCATCCTTTGATCGGCCGGCACGATCCGTATCGTGATCCGCTTGCGCCTCAGGCTGCGCCTGACGAAACCGCAGCGAGTAAGCTGCCGCCGGACTGGCCTGTGGTTACGGATGACTATCTCGATGAGCTTGTGGAGGCTTATGTGGCGGCGGCGCAGATTGCGTTTGAGGTGGGTTTTGACGCGGTGGATATCAAATCGTGCCACGGCTATTTGATTAACGAGTTGTTGGCATGCCGCCGGAGGAAAGGCAAGTACGGCGGGTCGTTTGAGAACCGGACACGGTTCCTGCTGGAGGTGATAGATCGCATCGGCAAAGAGTTGGGCGAAGATAAACCCGTCTTTGCAAGGCTGGGGATATACGATGCGATTCCTTACCCATACGGCTGGGGGGTGGACGAAAACGATTACCGAAAGCCCGACCTCACCGAGCCGAAGAAGCTGATCGGGCTCTTGCAGCAGCGCGGCGTAAAAATGATAAATATTACGATTGCAAATCCGTATTACAATCCGCATTTCGGCCGGCCGTTCAATGAGCCGATTGCCGGCGGATACGCCTCGCCGGAACATCCGCTGATCGGCGTGAGTCGGTTGATTGATCTGGCAGGCGAGATACAGCAGGCATTTGGCGAAATGGCGATTGTCGGTACGGGGTATAGCTGGCTTAGGACGCTGATGCCGAACGTGGCCGCGGCCGTCAAAGCCGGCGGCAAGGCGACCGTCATCGGTGCGGGTCGACTTGCGTTTGCATATCCTGATTTTGCCCGCGATATTATCGCCAGGGGCGCGCTTGCACCTGACAAAGTGTGTGTCGGCTGCAGTGCATGCACGCAGATCATGCGCGACGGCGGCCGAACGGGTTGCGTGATTCGCGACAACAAGATTTACGGCCCGATCTTTCGCTGGGGACGGATGAGCGATCGCGAAAATCTGGCGAGACTCGCCGCGGCGTGCGGGCAATGCCAGGAGCCGACGTGTCAATTGGCCTGCCCGGCGGGCATTGAGATTCCAAAATTCATCAGCCTGTTCCAGGGCGGCAACGACGAGGCGGCGTACCGGGTCATTCGCCGGTCAAATGTGTTCCCGGAAGTGTGCGCATGGCTGTGCCCTGTTGAGCAACAGTGCCAGGGTGCATGTTTGCAGGGCTATATCGGTGACGGTGCGCTTCCGATTGCCGACATACAACGATATTTAGCCGAGCAGGCCAACAGACAGGGCTGGTCGAAACTGCAAGTCCCGCCAAAGTCCAGCGGCAAAAAGATTGCGGTCGTCGGAGCGGGACCTGCGGGATTGGCGGCGGCGGCGGTGCTGCTGGAGGCGGGACACCAGGTGGTTATTTACGACAAGGCCCCTGAGCTGGGCGGCATTATTGAATCGATGATTCCCGCCGACAGGCAGGGATTGTCGCTGAAGCACGAGATCTCGGCGGTATTTGCGGATGTGCCGCCGCAGCGTCTGGCGTTGAAACTGCCAACGGAATTGAACGGCGATTATAATCTCGACTCGATCATGAGTGAGTCGTTCGACGCGGCTTTTGTCGCAATGGGATTGCCCAGGAGCGTTGAGACGGCCGGCGACAAACCACGGGGCGTATATGGTGCGGCGCGGTTTCTCACGGCGGCCAAGAGCGGCAAGCCCGTTGATGTTGCAGGCAGGCAGGTGGCGGTGATCGGCGGCGGCAATACCGCGATGGATGCGGCGGTGACGGCAAAGCAGTTGGGAGCAAGAGACGTTTACCTGATCTATCGTCGCAGCTTCGAGGAAATGCCTGCATGGACTGCCGAACGCGCCCAGGCTTTGAATGAAGGGGTCCACTTCCTGCTGTTGGCCGACGTGCTCGGTTTTAACCGGGACAATGACACACTGTGCAGTCTGAGGCTTTGTCCGACACGGTTGGGCGACGCGGACGAATCCGGACGCCGCCGGCCGCGGCGAATGGAGGCAAGCGCCTATGATCTCGATATGGATATTGTCATTGAAGCCGTCGGCCAAAAGGCGGGCGACAACCTGGCCGTGATTTTACCGGGCGTTGAGATCGAAAACGGCCTGGTAAAAACGCAACCCGGTTCATGCGCCACTTCCAGGCCGAATGTGTTCGCCGGAGGTGACGTAGTCCACGGCGCTGCGACTGTCGTAAGCGCCGTAGCCGAAGGAATGAAGGCGGCAAGAGAAATTGACGCATTTTTGAAGAAGTAAAATTTTAGCTAAGTGTGCAAAAAACAGGAAACCGCCTTCGGCGGAGGCTGTTTTATGCTGGATTCCCGCTTTCGCGGGAATGACAAATGTTACTTGCCAGTGTATAAGCGCACATTTTTTTTTAGTGGGATTGGTATAAAATGAGGGACGAAAAATGACGGACCGACCGGTTGCAATTGTTACGGGGGCGAGCAGGGGCA
>QNBS01000176.1 GCA_003644175.1 Planctomycetota bacterium
GATCGCCGAAGAACTCATGGCCGATAAAGTAATACCGGGTTTTGCAAAACCGCTGATCAATGCGATTGCACAGAGAAGGAGATGACCGCAGACACACAGAGAGGATTCAAGGAGAAGAATTCATGGCAGTTGAAGCGCCCCTGAGCAAGTTCAAAAAAAACGGTTACAAGATATATATCGCTGTCCTTGTGGGCCTGGCGATATGGCTTGCCTATGACGGCTATCTTAACAAGGATTTCATTAAAAAGCATACGTTAGGCCATGGTACCGAAAACGCTCGACCGGACGTTACACTTGTTTTCCACCAAAAATCGCCCCCGTTCCTGCTCGCCGGCGCCGCGGCGCTGGCGATGTATCTCTTTATGACAAAGGACAGAAAACTCACTGCCGACGACACCGCGCTGACGATTAACGGGAAAAAAGTAATTGCTTATGACAAGATCGAACGCATCGACAAGACGCATTTCGACGCCAAGGGGTATTTTGTCATCACCTATGTCGCCGGCGGCGGCAAGGAGACAGACCTGAAACTCAGCGACAGGGTGTACGATAATCTGTCGGCGGTGCTGGATGAACTGGTTGCGAAAATAAGCTGATCAAACGGCGGGGCATTACAGGCATGCAATCGAAAGGTTTCAAACGATAATGAATTGTTGTGTAGTTGGACTGCAGTGGGGCGACGAAGGCAAGGGCAAGGTCGTCGATATCCTCGCCGAAAACAGCGATATCGTTGTACGATACGGCGGCGGCGCCAATGCCGGGCATACGGTGATCATCGGCGACAGGAGATTTGCACTCCACCTCATGCCGAGCGGATCGGTTCGCCCCGGCGCCGTATGCGTGATTGCAAACGGGGTCGTTGTGGATCCGGCGGTTCTGTTGGAGGAGATTGACGGCCTGGCCGAAAAAGGCATCAGCATCGACGGCAGACTCCTGATAAGCGAAAACGCCCATGTCGTACTGGATTACCACAAGGCCGAAGACAAGCTCAGGGAAGCCGCGCTGGGCGCCGACAAGATAGGCACGACCGCCCGAGGGATCGGACCCTGCTATGCGGACAAGACGGGCAGAAGTTACGCTGTCCGAATGGCCGATTTTCGCGACATGAACGCGCTGCGGGAAAAACTGAAAAAGATCGTCGCCT
Organism: Planctomycetota bacterium; assembly: GCA_003644175.1. GTDB lineage: Bacteria > Planctomycetota > Phycisphaerae > Sedimentisphaerales > Anaerohalosphaeraceae > B28-G16. The sequence goes on from QNBS01000176.1 coordinate 1,145, forward strand.
ACAAGAACACCATCTTCGCCGCACTCTACAACGCCGCACCGATGGACGCCGAGGAGCTTTACGCCAAGTGCCGCACTTACGCCGACAGGCTGGCGGGTTTTGTGGCCAATACAACCCGATTCCTGCACGAATCCATCGAGGCCGGCAGGAATATCCTCTTTGAAGGCGCCCAGGGGGCGATGCTGGATATCGACCACGGGACTTTTCCCTTTGTTACCAGCTCCAATTCAACCGCCCTTGGGCTGGGACCCGGATGCGGCGTACCCGCAGGAATGGTCGACAAGTTTATCGGCCTGGTCAAGGCCTACAGCACGCGGGTCGGATCAGGACCATTCCCCACCGAGCAGGACAATGATATCGGCGCTCTGATCCGCGAAAGAGGACATGAATACGGCACCACAACGGGAAGGCCCCGGAGATGCGGCTGGTTCGACGCCGTCGTCGTTGCCTACAGCGGGCGTATCGGCGGTGTCAATGAGATCGCCATGATGCACCTGGATACGCTTGCGGGAATGAAAGAACTGAAAATCTGCAGGGCCTACCGCATTCGAGGCAAGGAGACAACATTTTTCCCATGCGACGCGACAGACCTCGCCGACGCCGAGTGCATATATGAAAACATGCCCGGCTGGGACGGGGACCTGTCGCAGATCAGGGATTTCGGCGACCTGCCGAAGACTGCGCAGGATTATGTCAGGACAGTCGAAGAGATCGTCAATATCCCCATCACCATTGTGGGGGTCGGTCCGAAACGCAGCGAAGTGATTTTCCGAGGATAAACGTTTGACTCAGAGTTTCGAAGAAAAGCGCCGCACAGCGGCCCATCGCCTGGGGGTGAGGCCCGACGGCATACCCAGACACGTCGCCATCATCATGGACGGCAACGGGCGGTGGGCCCGAAACAAAGGTCTGCCCCGACACGAAGGCCACAGCCAGGGCGGAAAAACGGTGGAAAAAATAGCCATGTACTGCATCGATATCGGCATTGAATGCCTCACGCTGTACTCTTTCAGCATGCAGAACTGGAAAAGGCCCGCCGAAGAAGTCGAATTTCTGATGTATCTCTATTCCAGATACCTGGAGGAGATCCGCCCCCGGCTGATGGAGAACAACGTTCGGCTCGTTCATTTAGGCCGGACCGAAAGACTGCCCGAAAATGTTACGACCGCTCTGCGGCAAACCATGCAGGAGACCTGCGCCAATACCGGCATGACGCTTGGCCTTGCCCTCAACTACGACGCACGGACCGAGATTACCGACGCCGTCGTAAAGATCGCCGGCCTGTGCAAAGACGGACAACTCGCACTCGAAGATATCAATCAGGACTGTGTCAGCAACTATCTTTATACCGCTCATTTGCCGGACCCGGACCTTTTGATACGGACCTCCGGCGAGTTGAGAATCAGCAACTTTCTGCTGTGGCAGATTTCCTATGCCGAGTTCTATGTCACCGAGACGTTCTGGCCCGACTTCACCGCCGAAGACATGGACCTTGCCATAAGGGCTTACTCACAAAGGGCCCGACGCTTCGGTGATATCAAATCACAGACAACATTGTGAAAAGCTTAACGACCATGCTGAAATACAGACTGCTTTTCGGGACATTGATGGTGTTGTGTTTGGTGGGCTTGATTCTGGCCGGCGCCTCCCTTGACGGCTCGATCAGCGCCGCCAAAGATAACGCACGGATTCAGGGCAGCCTGTTTTGCCTCCTTGTTGTTCTCGTTGCTTTTCCGGCGGTTCCCGAGATGGCCAAAATGGCCCGCAGGAAAAACGCCCGTATCTTCACGCCCCTTGCAATCGTCTCTTCCGCAGTCCTCGCCACGAGCTGGTACTGGAGACAGTTTGGCAATGACCCCATCGCGTTCCAACTCCACTATGTGCTCTTTGCCGCGGCCTTTTGCCTGTCGGCGATATTCCTCTATCAGGCCGTTATATTCGGAACCAGCGGCGTAACTGTCAATTGTGCCGTCAATTTCTTTACGGTGTTCTACCTCGGTTTTCTAAGCAGCTTTATCCTCGGTCTCAGGATCAACTTTGGACCGTGGGCCCTTCTGATGTTTATTTTTACCGTAAAGTTCGCAGACACAGGGGCTTACACCATCGGAAGGCTCTTTGGAAAGCACAAATTCGCCCCCCGGATTAGTCCTGGCAAGACCTGGGAGGGGATAGGCGGCGCGGTGCTGTTCGGCATAATTACCGCTGTCGGTTTCTCGGTTTTTTGTGGTATAATGCCTTGGTGTTATGGGATGATCTTCGGCGGTATATTTGCGTTTTTAGGACAATTAGGCGATTTAGCCGAATCAATGATAAAACGCGACGCCGAAGAAAAAGACTCCTCGGCCAACATCCCCGGTTTCGGGGGCGTACTGGACATTATTGATTCGCCGCTTGGCGCGGCGCCGGCGGCGTATGCGTTTTTTATGTTGATTAACTGCTGACAGGATCGCGATTTGGAAATGCAAATCGAATTAGAGTCGCAGTCGCAGGTACTTGAGTTGTTTGGACCTGCCGACCGCCACTTGCGCCTGTTGCGCCGGACGACGGGGGTAACGATCACCGCACGCAAGGGAACCGTCACGGTCAGCGGTCGACCGCAAGATGTAAAGATCGCCGTTGAGGTTATAGACCGTATGCAAAAGAGGCTCATTCAGCGCAGCCGACTCGATGAGAGCGATGTCGGTGAGATAATCGAACAGACGCGCAACGACATCGAACCGGCCCAGGGCAAGGCGCTTGTGGTCTACTCGCATAAAGGCGTTGTCGAGCCTTTCACCAAAGGCCAGTCCTCATACATAGAAACAATGCTCGCCAACGACCTTACCTTCTGTATCGGACCCGCCGGAACAGGAAAGACCTATGTCGCCGTCGCCATGGCTGTCTCCATGCTAAAGAAAAGGCAAATCAGAAAGATCGTACTGGCAAGACCAGCCGTAGAGGCCGGTGAACGATTAGGATTCCTGCCGGGCGACATGCAGGCGAAGGTCAACCCATACCTGAGGCCCCTCTTTGACAGCCTCGAGGACATGATGGAATTTACACAGATGCAAAAATTCATGGAGATGGACGTTATCGAGGTAATCCCACTTGCATTTATGCGGGGAAGAACCCTCAACGAGGCGGCAATCATCTGCGACGAGGCCCAGAACACCTCGGCGACACAGATGCTCATGTTCCTGACCAGAATGGGACGAGGATCAAAAACAATTATCACCGGCGATATCACACAGGTCGACCTTGAAAGAGGCCGCGTCAGTGGTATGATCGACGCCATACGCACGCTCAAGGGCGTCCGGGGAATCGGATTCGTCGAACTTGACGACGCCGATATCATACGACACAAACTCGTTCAGAATATCGTTAACGCTTACGAAAAACGCAAGCAGGATAACTCATAAGTGGCGCTAAAAAAGAAAAAAGTCAGCGCGCGCCGCCAACACGTCCGCAAGACGATGTCGCCGGAGCGTTTTGCGCGGCTGGCGGCCTTCGCCAACAGCACCATGCCGATTGCATTCGGCGTGCTAATGCTTTTCATTGTCGCGGCAACGGCTCTGTTGAGCATCGAAACAGCCGAGAAGAAACTGTTTGACCCCGAAGATTCCGTCTTCAAGCCGTGGCCGCAGATCGCCGCCGTCGCCACGCTGGTCGCACTTGTCTGCGTAGGCATATCTCTCTACGTCAGACATTACGAGCCGAGAATTCTCCGTCGCCCAACCCGAATCATTGCCCTTGGGGGACTGTTTCTGATTCTCCTGTTTATCACCAAGGTGGGGTCATTCGACGAGAGCTGGACATATCTTGCGACCGGTTCGGCGGTCACCTGCGGGATTATTCTCACAATCGCCTACAATCAGCGATTCGCCATCGGCATGACCCTGTTCTATTCCATCATCGCCTGTTTCGTTTTCTTCACAATTGACAAAATCGCCACCATCGAGCTGTTCCTCATGATGACGGCCGGATTCATGACATGCTGTTTTTTCCTCAAGGAAATTCGCACCAGGATGAAACTTATCGAAGTAACAGCACTGGCGGCCACCGTGGTCTTTGTAACCGCCGCTGCGTTGGGAGTGATCGGCAAACGGGGCAGCGAGATCATTTTTTTCACATCGGGCACTGCCGCCGCTATCACCATCGCCGTCGGCGTCGTCATTCAGGGCTTCCTGCCGATGATCGAGAAGGTCTTCGGTATCGCTACGAGCATGACCCTGCTGGACTACAGCGACGCCAACCAGCCGCTGCTCAAAAAACTCGCCATGGACGCCCCTGGAACATTCAGCCACAGCCTGCTGATCGGCTCCATCGCCGAAGCCGCCGCCGAAGCCATTAA
>QNBS01000177.1 GCA_003644175.1 Planctomycetota bacterium
ACTAAAGCCCGCCCGCGCTCACTGATTGCCATTAATCAAATCAGGTCGCTGTTTTTTTGTTCTTTCGAGGCTTTGCTGTTTTCGCCATTCGGCGATTTTTGCATGGTCGCCGCTAAGCAGGATATCGGGACCCTTCATTCCCCGGAACTCTTCGGGCCGCGTATATTGCGGATACTCAAGCAGCCCCTGGCTGAAGGACTCCTCCGCCGCGGAGTTTTCGTCCCCGAGCGCCTCCGGCAGCAGTCTCACGACCGCGTCGATTATCACCATTGCAGCTAATTCCCCCCCGCTGATGACGTAGTCGCCGATGGATACCTGCTCGGCGTCCAGGCCGATCCGTATGCGTTCGTCGAATCCTTCGTATCGCCCCGCAATCAGAATGAGCCGCTTTTCCCTGCTCAACTCCTCTGCAAACGACTGGTCGAACTGCCTGCCCTGCGGTGTAAGCATAATGACGCGACCCTTCTCATCGGACTGTTTCCGGACATGTTCAAAACAGTCAAACACCGGACCCGGCATCATAACCATACCCGGCCCGCCGCCGTAAGGTTTGTCATCGACTTTCCTGTAGCTGTTCGCTGCAAAGTCCCTGATGTCGGTCAACACAACATCAACGACCCCCCGTTCACGAGCCCGCCCGAGTATCGAATAACTCAGCGGCGACTCGAACATCTCGGTAAAAAGCGTCAGTACGTCTATTCGCATCGGGTTTACTTACGCTCAACTCGCCGCCGAATCTGTCGCTCCGGCAGCCTTCTCGGCGGCGGCCTTTTCGGCGGCAAGCTTCTCGGCCTTGGTGAAAGGTTTGCCCTGCTTTCGTGCAATCGCAAGCGCCCTGGCCCTGCGTTCCTTCTTTTCTGCGTAGTGTTTGGTCTTGACGCCCAACCTCAGCAGTATCTCCGAAACGGAATCCGACGGCACAGCCCCTTTGTCCAGCCAGTACTGGACACGTTCGAGATCGATCACAATCTGCTTGTCGACGTCCTTCAGGATCGGATCGTAGTGCCCCAGCTTTTCGAGAATTCGCCCGTCGCGCGGCGCACGCGATTCGATTGCGTTAATCCTGAAAAACGGCCTGTGCCGCCTGCCCATTCTTGTCATTCTGATTTTTACCGACATCACTTTTCCTTTCGATTGCTATATAATCAATTTCCGCGACCGGCCTGTCCGGGTCGCAAAACACGTTTACGCTGTCTTATATGCTTTCTACGCGGTAACATTTTACCCAAATGTGAGACTCGCTTGTCATTCCCGCGAAAGCGGGAATCCAGAATAAAACAGCCTCCGGCGCAGCCGGTTTCATGCTTTTTCCGCACATGGATAAAATATCACTCTACACATTCTTTTTCTACCCCTGCGTAAAGTTCTTCTATCTTCTTCTGCGTCTTCATGGTTTCCTTCACAATTGCTGCAATTCTACAGTAAGTCCTGATTTCCTCTAATGAAAGCCGCCTGCCTTTTCTTGACTTAATCCATTTGCCCATAACCTGATAGCCGCCAATCCGATACTCCCATATATCCCCGCCAACAGGGGCAAAATATTGTCCGGCATTTATGTATACACGTTCTTTTTTCTGGTCATATACCGGCTTGTCAACGGTATTATTGCCTTTGCCGTCAAATTTGGCGGCGGGCCTGTCAAGTTTTTTTGATTTCATCAAGTGCAAATCAACCAGATTCTTACCTGACCTGCCTATGGATTTGAACAGATCGTAATCAGCACAAAATGGAATGCGCGGGAAATCACTCTTAAGAAAGTCAGAATACCGACGGCGATAAGTATCTGAATACAAAACCGCATATATATAACAGAAAACCGCCTCCGGCTTCAATCTTTTTTTGTATGTCTTTTCCAGCACCGCAGATATTTCCGCGGAAATATTAACTTGCCGTTTGTAACGGGATCCCCCGTTAAACAAATCAACTTCGGGATATATGTAGAGCGGAAATAGATAGTTTATTTCTCTTGTTTTGTCCGAAACCACGCAGGATTCAGCAATCATATCGCTAACAAAAGCATGGAAAAATCCACTTGTATTTTGTTGCCTGCACGTCAATAAGCCCACATTTTCCTGCATCATATGACGCATAACATCTTTCCGGGTTCTTTCCACCACGGCGTCGTTGTAAAATATCCATCGCTGGTCAAACGGCCTGTAAAGCATTTGAACAACTTCTTTTTCCCATTTACGATCACGGGTGATATTCTCGCGTGCGTCTTTCAGCTTCCATCTCGTGCTGTCCTTTAATCCAAAGGTCTGTTTGATGAGACTGTCAGACGTGTTATTGTCACAGAACATCCGTAAGCGATTTGCCAGTTTGTCCCTGCTGATGTCGATTACAAACTTGTCACGACTCGTGACAATCCCCACGCTGTTGACGGGGAATATGTCGGTTACTTTTGGGTATTTCTCATAAGAAGCCAAAAGTCTTTCATCTCTTGGGACAAAGAAATAAAACGTTGACGCCGGGTCGAGTGTTTTCCACCTCGTGCTTTTGATGTCGTTGCTTTGGAGCCAGTCGCATTTTTCCCGGCGCAATCCCCAGCAATCCGCGTGCACAATTTTCTTCTCCAGAGTCTTTTTCTTGACGGCCAGGATGATCGCAACGCCCTGCCGGATTTCAAAAACATTTTTGTCTATTAAGCCGTCCGGACATTTTTCCTTTTTTTTACTGTTGCCGTGCAGGTCAAGTATATAAATATGGTCAAAGCTGTTCATCAGCGAGCGGCGCATCCCCCTGAAAGTAGGATTGTCCAGATAGCTGTGGTTGGTGATAAAGCCAAGAGCGCCTTCGCCGGCCTGGTCTATTTTCCACTGGGCAAAACGTATGAATTTAACGTAATCATCCTGAAGCCACTTTGGGTTTTTTTCACGTAACGCTTTGCCGTCAACCTTGTAATACTCCTTAATCTCTTTACTGATCCATGCCCCCTTATTGGCGGAATGTCCCGAATACGGTGGATTGCCGAGCACTACCAGTATCGGTGCGTCTCTCTTCACTTCTCCTGCTGCATGTGATTCGACGGAAAGCGAACTCGTGCCGGGCAAGTTACTCTGCGCCAGTTCTTTCATTTCCAGCGTATTTGTCAGATACAGCTTGAACCTGTCGTCATCTTTCAGTTCATACCCTAATTCCTCGAGCATAAACCCCATCTTGAGATGACCTATGGCGTAAGGGGCCATCATTAATTCAAAGGCATAGAAGTTTTCCAGGATATGCTTTTTAATCAGTTCACTTACACCACCGGCGCCATAGCGGGTCGCAAACTCGCCGACAGCGATTTTTGCCGCTTCCGCCGGAAAGGTTAAAGTTCCGGCGGCAGGGTCAAGCACTGTTACCGAATCAGTCGCAAAACCGTCGGCCTTATCGAAGTATTCCTTGAGTATCACATTCAGCGACCGAACAATATAGGAAACAACCTCGGTCGGTGTGTAATACACGCCTCGCAGTTCTCTTTCCTGTGGATTGTATTCGGCAAGAAATGTTTCGTAAAAATGCACAATCGGGTCCGCGCCCGCACCGCCGGCAAAATACTCATGCAGTATCTGTTTTACTTCGGCAACAGCCAGGACTTCGGCAATGTCGTCGATTATCCAGCTAAGCTCCGGCGGCGGTTCTTCAAGCGAAACATATCGAAATACATCCCGCAAAATCCCTATCGTCCGGGGAATATTATCAAAGGCGAGCTTCCTGGTAAACTGTTTTTCACATCGCGTTCTTGCAGCAAAAAGACCGTAGGTTATAGTCTGGGCGTATATATCGGCAAATTCCTGTTTAGTAAGACCGGCAATCAGGTGCTGCTTAAAAGCCTCAAAAAAGCCTTCAAGACCATTGCCTTTTCTTTCCAACTCGATATCAATCTGCTCTCGCAGGTAATGTGTTCGTGCCGCGAGTGTCTGAGCGAGCGTCTTAGGCGTGTAGGTTTTTGGCAGGGAAAAATCAAAAAACCTGGTCAATAAGGCAAGGAATTTGTTCTTGTTTTCCACCGGAGGTGCGACATTTAGCCGGCCGGCGATAAATTGTCTGCCTGTTTGCACCTTATCAATTAAATCCCCGTTTCGATATAATCGAAACTCAAAAAAATTAGTAAGAATTACATTGGCAAAAGCACTTCGATATCTTTTCAGTTGTTCGGACCTCTCCGCCTTGTCAAGGTCCTCTTCGGAATGTTTTGCTTCAATATAGCCTGTTATATGTTCCCTGCCGTCCCATATCCTGAAATCCGGATTGCCCGCTTCGGTTTTTTTAGGTTGAATGGTTACCCTGACTGCCGCTCTTTTTGTCGATTGCGCAAACACCTCCAGAAGCGACGCCAGGGCTTTATAACAGCTTTCTTCCCTTGCGTCTCCTTGTTTGACGATTGTGAAGATTTCTTTTATATATTCTTTCAGCATAATACAGATTGAAACAAACACAAAGCCTTCGGCAGTTACTCTCTTTAACCGCGTGTTTTTACCTCTATTGCATAACCGTTGATAAAGATCGCAAACACACCGCAATCGATACCGGCGTCATCGGCGATCCTCTGTATCTCTTCGTCGCCCAGATCGCAGGCCCCGTGCTTCTCGGCCTGCGTCATAATCGCCACAGCCTTCCTGATCTGAGCCAATTCATCGCCGCTCGGCGACTGAAGCATCCCAAGTTCGCTCGATCCGCGATTGTCCTCGAACTGCCGACGAAACTGCCGCCCGTACTCGTCGTCGGCGAAACGGCCCAGCTTCTCGACATACGCATCCACCGAAATGTGCTCTTCTACCGCCGTCTCGCTTTTCCCTTGCGTTTAATCACTCTTTTTCGCTTCGAGCGTTGTTTTATCTTCCGCCCGCCGCTCATCGCGCCGAACATATCAGTCTTGCCGCTGAGCAGGTTCTTCATACCGCCCATACCGCCGGCGCTCATCGTCTTCATCATATCGCGGCTTCGCTTGAACGTCTTGATCAGCCCGGCGACATCCTGCAGCCGGCGACCCGAGCCTTTTGCTATCCTCCTTCTGCGAGAAGAATCTATGATGTCCGGATTGCTCCTCTCCCGGGCCGTCATCGAGTGAACGATCCCCTCCATCTGGCGAATCTCCCGCTCGTCGATATCCATACCCGCCAACTGCTGACCCATACCCGGCAGCATCTTGAGCATACTCCCCATGCCGCCCATCTTCTTCACCGTCTGCATCTGCTTGAGAAAATCGTCAAAACCGAAGCTGCCCTTGGCCATCTTCTTCTGCATCCTGGCCGCTTCTTCGACGTCAACTTCCTGCTGAACCTTCTCCACCAACGAAACGATATCGCCCATACCCAGGATTCGACTCGCCATACGGTCCGGGTGAAACTCCTCGAGGTTATCGAGCTTCTCGCCCACACCGACGAACTTAATCGGCTTGCCGGTCACCGCCTTAACGCTAAGCGCCGCACCGCCCCTGGCGTCGCCGTCTAATTTGGTCAGTATCACCC
>QNBS01000178.1 GCA_003644175.1 Planctomycetota bacterium
AGGGTTTATTAACGCCATCACAAAACCCGATGTCAAAGTGGATGTTCCTGCAATAGTGGTTATTAACGAGCGCACCGGTACGATCGTAGTGGGCCAGACCGTCGGGATATCGGCTATGGCGATTTCTCAGGGCAGTCTGGTTGTTAAAATCAAGGAAACGGAAAATGTTTCTCAGCCGACAGCAATGTTCTCCGATGCAGGCTCGACAGTAGTTACAAAGGACACGGCCTTAGAAATTGACGAGCCCGAGGGGCACCTTATTCCTGTGGACCGGGCGGTTACCGTTGCCGATCTCGCCAAGGCTCTCAACGCCATAGGAGCATCGCCGAGCGACCTCATAGCAATCTTTCATGCTCTGAAAAAGGCCGGCGCCCTTCAGGCCGGGCTGGAAATAATGTAGGAGAATTTTCATGGATAGCGCCGGATTGATTTTGCCTGAAACTGTTTCGCAGCCGATTGCGCCACAGAAAATCGAAAAAACAGATGCTGTCTCGGAAGCCAAAAAGAAGCAAGTCGCCGCAGATTTTGAGTCCGTTTTCATTGCCAAATTGCTCGATGAAATGAAGAACACCATCGGCGACTGGGGCCTTGAAAAAGATGCCGCTTCCAGGCAGACCGAGGGGCTTTTCTGGTTGTACCTGGCTCGCGATGTTGCAGACAATGGCGGCCTCGGCATGGCAAAGGATATATACCGGTTTTTGACCGAGTCGCAAAACAACAGCCCACCGACAGAATTACTGGATAAGAGTTTATGAGCACCGCGGCAATCGAAATAGAGGATGCAGTTGGCAAGCTGCTGGCTGTTCTTGACGAAGATATCCGGCACATCCGCAAAAGTCTGTCAACACTGGACAGCCTGCGCCGTTCGGTTATCAGGGCCGACGATGCTTCTCTGCGCAAGTTGCTCGAAGTCGCCCGGTCCGAATCAAGCACCTACAAGAAAAATGAAGCGAAGCGACGACTGCTGCGGAAAGAATTGGCGATTGCCCTGGACTGCGCCCCGGGACAGATGACGTTATCCAGACTCCAAACGGAGTTGTCCGGGGAGAAGAAAACCCAGGTGGCCGAAAGAAAAATTGAACTGCAGGCGCTAATCGGCAAACTCAAGAAAGAACATGCAGGCACAATGATGCTTTTGTCGGATTGCGCCAGGTTCAACAGCATGCTCCTGAAGAGTATTTTCCAACTCGGCGCAACAGGGGAAATTACATACAGTCCGCAAGGGTCCGTCCAACGCCAAGTCAATACGGCCTTTGTGGATTCCCGGTTTTAGTAAATTATGGTTTGAGTGGATTCGAGAGATGGCGAATTTCAGCATAGGTCTTAGTGGTCTTGACGCCGCCCAGAAGGCGCTTGATGTAATCGGCAATAATGTCGCAAATGCGGCCACCGAAGGCTATCACCGCCAGAGAGTGGATTTTTCGCCGGCTTATTCAACGCAACAGGGATCGGTTTTGCTTGGCGGAGGCGTCGATATCGAAGGCGTAACAAGGATGATCGATACTCTTTTAGAGCAGGAGATACTTCGGCAGCAGTCGGCGATGGAGCAGGTTTCGCAGGAATTCGGCACGCTGCGCACGATTGAAAACACATTGGGAGAGCTTTCCACGGAAGACGGCGGCCTGAACGCGACGATAGACAGGTTTTTCAATTCACTCCAGGACCTTAGCGCTCATCCGACAGAAACCATCTGGCAAAATCAGATTGTCAGCGATGCGAAAGCTATGGCCGGTCAGTTCAGGACAATGGGAGAGTTTCTGGCCGCACTGGAAACGCAGATTGGATTAGAAACCGAAAATATTATTGACTCTGTCAACACTCTGGTTGGCCAGATTGCCGAACTCAATGACAGGATAGAAACGATTGAGATGGTGGAGGGGCAGGCCAACAACATGAGGGACCAAAGGGACCGGAGTATATCGGATCTGTCGGAATTAATCGGCATCCAGACAATCAGTAGAAACTACGGTGTGGTTGACGTAAGTGTTGGCGGGGCGCCGTTGGTAATTGGCGCTTCCGCCTATGAATTGGAATCGGGTTTGGACGAAAATGGCGATCTGGGCATTTCTATCACAGGTACATTCAATTATGCCACGGACGTGCAGGGTGGAAAGATCGGCGGATTGTTATCGCTGAAGAACGACCTTGTATCCGATATTCACGACGACCTGGACTCCCTGGCCGCCGCAATCATACAACAGATAAATCAATACCATGTTCAGGGGGTAGGCTCGCAAGGTTCTTTCACCGCCTTAACCGGCTGGCGGAATGCAAGCGGAGACTTGACGGATTTCAGCAATGTAACCGCCGGCAGTATATTCGTAAGAGTCGCCAATACCGCCACAGGCGCGATAACACGAACGGAAATCACTGTTGACCCGGATAACCCTGCAGATAACGATTCGTTAAGTGATATAGCCACCGCTCTTTCAGCTATTACCGGCCTGACGGCTTCTGTGAATTCATCGAATCAACTGACCATCACAGCGGCGACGGGCTATAAATATGACTTTCTTCCCGCCGTTCCGGGAGCGCCCAAAGCCGCCGACATCAGTTTCAGCGGCTCATCGGATCCGACTGTAAGTGCATCCGGCATCTATGCCGGCGGCTCAAACGACACTTTGACATTTACCGTCTCCGGCGCCGGTGATGTCGGCGTTGACGACCTCACGGTGACGGTAACGGACGGCGCCTCAAATACAATAGCCATAATTAATATCGGCTCAGGCTATGCGGCGGGTGATTTAATTGATATCGGCGGTACCGGAATCAAAATAGCTCTCAGCACCGGCGACCTGGTTGACGGGGATTCTTTCAGCATCGACGTGTTTGCCGACACGGATACCTCGGGGGTATTAGCGGCGGTTGGGATCAACACTTTTTTTTCCGGCGCCGACGCCCTGAATATGGCGGTTTCAGAGGACATATCCGCCGACCCCACACGGGTAGCGGTGGCTCTCGGAGCGGAGATGGTCGACAATACCAACGCTGTGCGAATGGCCGATGTCAGGGATGCGGCTGTCGCCGATCTGGGCGGCCTGACGTGTGGAGAATACTATCGCCAACTGGTTACCGATATTGGCCGGCAACTCTCGCTCAAACAAATGCGACAGGAAAATCTTGAGGCTATGGTGCTGAGTCTTGCAAACCAGCAAGCCGAAACGAGCGGCGTCGACATCAACAATGAAGCAGCCCAGTTGCTGATTTTCGAGCAGATGTTCCAGGCGATGGCCAAGTACATGAATACGATTAGCGCATCCGTAGCCAGTATTATGGAATTGTTATAAACAGCCTGATTTATTTCAAGGAACTTTATGAGCGGAATACTGAGTAATATACATGGCAATATCAGCTTCGCCTTGAATCTGCACTACAAGGAGATGGCTCGACTGCAGGAACAGGCGTATACGGGCTCGCGGATAAATCGAGCTTCAGACGAGCCTTCCACCGCTTATCTGGTCCTGGGACTAAACTCGCAAAAAAGAACCATTGCTAATTATATGGATAATATAACAGATACCATGAGTTCACTTGATATAGCCTCGACGACTGTTTCAAATATGGTCGAATCCATTTCAAGTGCAAAAGTAGCTTTGGCCGGCGTTACCGATACCGACGGGACAGTTGCACGATCCATATATCCGGAGACGATCAATAATCTTTTAGAAGACCTGGTTTTATCTGCTAACTGGCAGCACAAAAGGCAGTACCTTTTTGGGGGAAGCGATACGGACTCGGCGCCATATGCGATAACACGCGACAGCAACGGGGACATCACTGAGGTGGCTTACCAGGGCAGTCTTGAGGACAGGGATATCGAAGTAGCTCCGAATGTGGAGTCAAGCGCTTTTTATGCAGGCGATAATGTCTTTCGTTCAAATGATCGCGGCGACCCGGAGTTTGTTCTGGACAATACGGGCGCCGCAGCAGGAACCGGGACTGCGAGTGTTACCGGATATACATGGCTGACGGTGGCGGCGGCGGTAAACGAACAGCAAACGATTACAATCACGGGTGGGCCGCCCACGTCGGGCGATATCAACATAGCCTTCGGCGGCGACAATGTTGACGTTGCTTTCGATGCAGACGCTGATGCTGTCAGGGCCGCGATGGAAAGCATGTCCTCGATTGGTGTGGGAGATGTAACTGTTACGGGCACTTCTTTTACCGACGCCAATGGTATTACCGTTGAATTCACCGGCGCACTGGCGCTGACCAATGTCGCAGAGATGGTAGTCGCCGATGTGGATCTGGATGCCGGTACGCCGGCGATTTCAACAGACCGAGACGGAGGGATGCAGCTTTCCATTGACGGCGGAACGGCGGTTGGCATCCCCATCGGCGATAAAACCAACGTGGCCGTGACAAATCCGGACGGCAAGGTTCTGTATGTTGACGCCACAAACATAACCAGTACCGGTGTAGATCTGGTAAATATCCCCGGAACTCACGATATGTTCAATACACTTATTACCATCCGGGATATACTTAAAAATGAAAACGACACATTTACATCCGGTCAATTGAACACGATGAGAGACAATTCGACCGAGGCGCTGGATGAGTTGAGCGGTCTTCTGTCGGAAATGACAGTCAGTCTGGGAACCAGAATCGGGTTTTTGCAGACTATCAAGGATAATCTTGAAGATATGAAGTTCGGCGTCGAAGATGAGGCAACCCTTCTTCAGGAAGCCGACATCGCCCAGATTGCCATAGATATTTCACGTCGCCAGGCTCTGTACGAAATGTCGTTGTCGGTGTCGGGAAGACTTATGTCTATGTCTCTCCTGGATTTCATCCGTTAGTTCCCCTTGCCCGGGGGCAAAATCTCTTTGGTGGAGGTGGCGACGTGAAACAGCAGGAGTTTGATGCCGTGAATAACGATGGACAGATGCGTCTTTTGGATGATCTACAGGGTCTGCTGGAAAAGCAAATAGAGATGGCCCGGAAAGGCAATTTGCGCCGTGTTGAAGCGTTAGCAGCCCAGGCCGATTCTATAGTCGCCGGGATAGTCCAAACCAGGGTGCTCCAACAGCCCGAGTTTGACGACCGACGCGAGCATTTGACGAAACTATACAAGAAACTCGAACTGGTGCTTGCGGCCGGTAAAGATGCTGTTGGCAGGCAGCTACGGCGGGTCGGCAGCGGCAGAAAGACCCTTCAGGCCTACCGAAAATACGGCTAATTCAAACTCAGTGTTTAAGTCCGTCGCATCCGGTTCGATAATACTAAGAGAGAACTGTAAAAAGACAGGATAAGGACCAGGAACGACAACATGGGTGAATTGAGGTTGCCAGGTTTAGCAACGGGCATTGATACTGCCGCGCTCGTTAAGCAGTTGATGATAATCAACAGCCGAAGGCTGGCTACATATCAAGTGCAGAAGACCGACTATGAAGCACAAAACACTGCGCTGAGCGAGTTGCGC
>QNBS01000179.1 GCA_003644175.1 Planctomycetota bacterium
GGCGAAGCTTTCTTTTATGTCGGTCAGGCAATCGGCGATGTCTTCGGGGCGGCCCTGGATTAGGAGTTCCACTGAGTTGTCGGGGAGGTTCTTTACAAAGCCGGTCAGATCGTACCTCATTGCGATGCGATGGCAGGTGTATCGAAAGCCAACGCCCTGGACTCGACCCGAGAAAATCACATGTTTTGCAGTATCGGCCATATCTTATTTGGTAGAATACGTTATAATCAGCGTCTGGTACAACAATTTTGTGTAACATTTTAGCCACGTGTGCAAAAAGCAGGAAACCGCCCGTTCGGCTACGCTCAGGGCGGGCTCTGCGGCGGAAACTATTTTATACTGGATTCCCGCCTTCGCGGGAATGACAAGCGAATCTCACACTTGGCTAAATTGTTACAATTTTGTTATTAATCCACGAGAGATGACGGAAAAACTATCAAAAGAGATGCTCGATCGCCGGGATCAGGAGCAGATGTTTCAGATTACGACGCTTGTCGCCGGTAAATTTGAGTTGCCGGAGGTTCTTGATCGCCTTGCCGAGGCGGCGGTGATCATTACGAATACGACGGCCTGTTCGATCCGGCTGCTGGATGACGAGGCGGGCGACTTGAAGATGAGCAGCACCTTCGGGCTCAGCGAGGAGTACCGCAATAAGGGGGTTGTGTCCAAGGAGGACCCGGTCATTAAGGCCGCCTTCGAAGGCGAGGTGGTCATTCTGGATGATATGCGCGTCGATTCGCGCGTCAAATACCCCGAAGCCGCTGCGAAGGAAGGGCTCATCAGCCAGCTCACCGTGGCGATGAAGTTTCGGGACAGGCCCATCGGGGTCCTGCGCCTCTACAGCCCCGAGCCCGGGCGCTTTGACGAGGCCGCCCGTGCCATAGCGCGCATCGTCGCAAGCCAGTGCGCCGTGGCGATAACCAACGCCAAACTCTACAAACAGGCGATCGAGGGGGCGCACATAGCAGAGCAGATGCGCCTGGCGGCGGTTATTCAGAGAAGGATGGTCCCGCAGCAGGCGCCGTGCTGTTCGGGCCTGGATGTCGCTGCGATCTATCAGCCGTGTTTCGAGATCGGCGGCGACCTCTACGACTTTGTCCGCCTTGACGAGCACACAATCGCTATCGTTATCGCCGACGTGATCGGCAAGGGGATACCCGCCGCCATTATGATGAGCATGTTTCGCGGCGCCATCCGCGCCTATGCCGACGGCGGATACGAGCGACACACTTTGACCGAAATCTGCGTCAAAGTCAACCGGCTTACGTGCAGGGAATGCCGGGACGGCGAGTTTATCACGCAGTTTATCGCCGCCGTGGATACAAAGGAAATGACGATTACCTACTGCAACTGCGGACATGAGCCGGGGCTCCTTATACGGGACGGGCAGGTAACCGAATTGGACAAGGGCGGCCTGGTCCTGGGCGTCATGGAAGATGCCGAGTATGCCACCGAGACGCTGAGTATCGAGGACAACGATTGCCTGCTGTTGTACACCGACGGCCTGATCGACGCGATGAACTTCGACGGAAAGCTTTGGGGAAAAGACCGGATGCTGACGGCGGCAAATGAATGCCTGCAATGCTCGGCGGACCAGATGGTCAGGCGGATTCTCGCCTACAGGAGAAGATTCGTCGGCCTTGCCAGGCAGGTCGACGACACCAGCATAGTCGCGGTCAAGATCGACAGGAACGCCAACAACACCGACTGCGAGTGCGAAAAAGCAAGAGAGTGATACCCTTTAAGGAGCCGCTTCGCGGGCGATTTTAGTGGATTCCTCGGCTGCGCTCGGAATGACAAATTGGACTTTGATAGAGTGATTAAGGCTTGAGTGAATATGGCAAGGCGGACGTGCATTACTAATGGCGGAAATGATCGTTACAATTGACGGGCCCGCCGGTGTGGGCAAGAGCACTGTTTCGAGGATGCTTGCGAAGATCCTTGGCGCGGCGTTTCTGGATACGGGGGCGATGTATCGGGCTCTTACCCTGGCGGCGTTGGGTAGAAACGTCGATTTGACGGATACGCAAAAGGTTCTGGAGGTGTTGGAGGGCTGCGAATTTGAGTTTACGGTCGCCGATGACGAAATGAGAGTCGCTGTTGACGGTCGGGACGTGACGGCGGCCATTCGCGCGCCTGAGGTGACGGCGGCGGTGAGGCATGTTGCCGCAGCGGGGCTGCTTCGCGGCCGACTTGTCGAGATGCAGAGGCGATTTGCCGCCCGGTACGACAGGATCGTTACCGAGGGCAGGGATCAGGGTACGGTTGCGTTTCCGGATGCCGGGTTCAAGTTTTTCCTGGCCGCCGACGTTGATGAAAGGGCGCAACGCAGAAAACTCCAGCTCGAACAGGCCGGCGCCTGCGCCGACATCCGGCAACTGAAGGCCGATATCATTAAACGGGACGCATCGGATGAGAATCGTTTAGCCGGTCCTCTGATACCCGCCGAAGACGCCGTTATTATTGACACAACGCACCTTGACGCGGCGGGCGTTGTGAAGGAAATGGTCGAAATTATCAAGAGAAAGACAAATGGCGCCGACTCCGGGTAAGGAAAAACTCGTCAAGAGGATATGGCACTCGATTGCGCGGCTCTTGTGCTCGGGGCTTTTGTGCACTCTGTATCGCGTGCGTGCTTATGGTATTAAACATGTGCCGCGCAAAGGGCCGGTCATCATCCTGTGCAATCATCAGTGCTATCTCGATCCGATGTTTGTGCAGTCGTGGGTTCCCCGTAATTTCCATTTCATCGCGCGTCAAAGCCTGTGGGAGTCGAAATTTTTGGGCGCGCTGCTTAACACGGTGTACGTGGTTCCGATCAAGCAGGGACAGGGGGATATCGCGGCGATGAGGACGATCATCGCCAAGCTCAAGGCCGGTAATGCCGTATGCCTTTTTCCGGAAGGGGAAAGGACGTTCGACGGGATGATATCGGATATAAAGCCCGGATTCGGCCTGATCAGTCGAAAAAGCAACGCCGACGTCGTGCCGGTTGTACTGGAAGGCGCATTTGAGTGCTGGCCCAGAACGAAGAAGTTTCCGAAACTCGGCAAAGTTGTCGTCAGTTTCGGCGAAAGGATTACGACCGAAGAAATCAAACGGTTGGGCGACCGCGAATTTGCAAAGTTCCTTACGCTGAGGATGCGAGAGATGCACAACGAATTGAGGCTCAAGACGGGCAGGGCGCCTTTCGATTATCCTGGACAGGAATCCTGAAAGAAGGTTGTCGATGGAAGTCATCCTTGCCGAAAAATGCGGTTTCTGCCTGGGAGTCAAAAATGCCATTATGTTGGCCAAGCAGACCCTCGCCCAGAACAGCAACGTCTTTAGCCTCGGTTCTATCATACACAATCAGCAGGTCATCGAGGAACTGGCGCAAGCCGGACTGAAAACCGTCGATTCCGTCGATGAGATTGCCTCCGGCACGGTTCTGATTCGTTCACACGGGGCAACTCGACAGCAGCTTGAGAGAATAAAAGAAAAAAAACTCGAACTTGTCGACGCAACCTGCGTCCTC
The DNA here is from genome assembly GCA_003644175.1 of Planctomycetota bacterium. GTDB lineage: Bacteria > Planctomycetota > Phycisphaerae > Sedimentisphaerales > Anaerohalosphaeraceae > B28-G16. The sequence goes on from QNBS01000179.1 coordinate 3,518, forward strand.
GTCAAGAGGCTCCAGAAGATAAGCCACGCGCTCAACGAAGACGGTTACAAAGTCGTTATAATTGGCGACGAAAGACATCCCGAAGTTCAGGCTATAGTCGGGTACGCCGACAATGTTGCGGTTATCGGCGCCGAGGCTGATTTACATAAACTCTCCGGTCATGGGAAGTTAGGAGTGATTTGCCAGACCACCCAGAGCCCCGATCACTTTGGGCGGATGGTTGGGGAAATCATAAAGAAAGGCTTTACTGAACTTAAAATCATCAATACCCTCTGCAGAGAGGCCATAAGAAGGCAGCAATCGGCCATCAAACTGTGCAAACAAGTCGATATCATGTTCGTATTAGGAGGTCTTAACAGTGCAAATACAAAAAAGCTTGCCGAATTGTGCAAAAAGTGCAATAATATGACGTTTCACTTGCAAAACTGGGATGAACTTGATACAAGTATTCTTTGCGGGAAGGAAACCGCAGGCGTTACCGCCGGGGCCTCGACGCCCCACCGAGTGATAGATGAGTTTGTCGAGAAACTCTCTGCTTATGACACTGACTGCGGCGATGACGTGGATTAGTGATTCAGCGATGTCGAAACTGCATTGACTGCGTGAGTCAATGCGTTTTTTTGTTATTAACTTTGTAGAGCCGTTTTTAATGGCTTGTCGGCGTAAATGTGGGGCGTCGACGAGTCGGCCAACAGACTCCGCAGTAAAAGGTGTAATTTTATGGTAAGCAGAAACATTATCAGGCAATTGGGTATCAGCGAAGAACAAGTCGATCTGGAAGTCAGCAAGCTCTTTGACGAAGAGCTTCAGCAAGTGCTCAACGAAGCATTAGACAAAAAAATCGACGCCCTGGCGCCGGGAACCATCGTCAAGGGCAAAATCGTAACACAATTAGGCAATGACGTCATTGTCGAACTCGGTCTCAAGAGCGAAGGCATTGTCTCCTCTTCTGAGTTCGACGACCCCGAAGAGATCGTCGAAGGAAAAGAAATCGAAGTACTGCTGGAGGAAGTTGACGCAGAGGGCGGCATTCTTCTCAGCAAGAGAAAAGCCGACCGGATCAGAGGCTGGGAGCGCATAATTGAAACGAACAGCGAAGGCGATGTGGTTACGGGAAAGGTCACCCGCAGAATCAAGGGCGGCCTGCTTGTGGACATCGGCGTGCCCGTTTTTCTGCCCGCCTCTCAGGTCGATATCCGCAAACCCGGCGATATCAGCCGATTCATCGGGCGGGAGATCGAATGCAAGATACTGAAGATCGACACCGAAAACCACAATATCGTTGTCTCGAGGCGCAAACTCATTGAGCAGGAACGCCTCAGCAGCAAGATAAAAATACTCGACGAAATTGAGGTCGGGCAGTTGCGCAAGGGCATCGTCAAGAACATTGCGGATTTCGGCGTATTCGTCGATCTGGGAGGGCTCGACGGCCTCCTGCACATCAGCGACCTGAGCTGGGGAAGAATCAATCATCCCTCGGAGGTCGTGGAACTCGACCAGGAACTGGAATGCGTGGTCATCGGCGTCGACAAGGCCAACGAGAAGATCTCGCTCGGACTCAAACAGAAGGTCCAGAGCCCCTGGGAAACCGCCGAGGAGCGTTATCCTGTCGAATCGAGAATCAAGGGCACCGTCGTCAATATCATGAATTACGGCGCGTTCGTACGGCTGGAAGAGGGTATCGAAGGGCTTGTCCACATCAGCGAAATGAGTTGGACCAAGCGCATTGCACACCCCGCCGACGTGCTCAACCTGAACGATGAAATCGAGGTCGTCGTGCTGGATGTCAACAAGGACAAACAGGAGGTTCCCCTCGGCATCGAGCAGCTAGAAGCCAACCCAAGGACCATGGCGGCCCAGAAGTTCCCCCCCGGAACCATTGTAACGGCGAAGGTAACCAGCCTGACC
>QNBS01000180.1 GCA_003644175.1 Planctomycetota bacterium
ACCGGAATCAATAGTGGCGACGACGACACCCTGTCCGGCAAGGCCGATATCCCGGAGAGCGGGCGCGCCGATCATCTCCATGTTCCACTGAACGGCGCCGGTGTCATCGTATTCGACGGGGGGGAGATGGAGCGTATAATCCAGCGACACCTTTGCGACGCCCGGAAGTCGTGCGATTTTGCCCGCGAGGCGAGCGGGTATTTCAACCGCCAGGGCGTTAACGAGCCAGAGCGGCTTGAAACGCGTTGCGCCCCTGTCGCGCAGGAATCTTCGAAGGGTTTTGCGGCTTCGCAGGGACCTGGTCCGCAGTGATTCGCTTATGAGCCGTCTGCGCATGCGTTTGCCGTGCCCGCTGAAACGAGAGATATCCGCGCGATCGGTAAAGGTTATTATGACAGGGACTTTTTTCTCGCCGGCGGCATTTTGCAGTACGGCCTGTAGTTGCGGGGCGACCTGTTGAGCGTGCAGTGCAGTTGTCCATGCCAATACCGACAGCACTCCACAGAGGATCGACATGCGGGCGAACCACATTGCAACCTTCCTCCGGCTTACTGAACAGCAATGTCCTTTGCGACAAAGTCTCCTATGACAACGTCCACCACGGCCCCGCGCTTAATGAACCTGCCGGGATTGGCGAACATCACGTAATACACCCTGTCTTTTTTGGGCGCCAAGGTTGCCTGTCTAAGCGGTCCTATCTTTGTTTCCGTCGGCATCAACAGTTTGGCGCCGGTTGCCCGATCGAGAAGATATGGCTTGAGGCCGCGTTTGAGCAGTTGGCGGGCCTTGCCCGGATCGGTTACCCGATACCTGAAATCAAGCATGTTGTCGGCTGCCGAGAGCCTGAGAGCCTGGATTTCTATGCCCCACTGCTGCTCGATGGGCGGTTGGTCAACGGTTTGTTGCGCCGCTGCCGACCGCCGGGATGCTGCGGGTTCGCCGGCGACGGCGTTAACGGGATCGGCCGCCACGTTTGCCCCGCCACAACCCGGCGGCAACAGTAAGCATGCAACAATCAATACTGTCGTCAATACTATCGCCCATACATCTTTCATTGCGTGTCATCCTTTCCCTGGAATCGCATTATTATGGCGCCGGCACAAGTCTTATCGCATCGGCGTTGGTGCTGAACGCGGCGGTTGTCGAATGGATCGTGATGTCAACAGAGTTACCGAAAACCACACCCGGCGCAACCAGGTTCCAACTTCCTCCGTCAAGTTGCTGATTCATGGGGAAAGTGCCTTCAGGAGATACCCCATCGTTGATCTCATAGGGCACGGCATTAAAGCGACTCGGCCAGCTCGTCCATGAAGCATATACGTCAAACGTGCCGGTGGCGTCGATATGGTAGTTGTAGGTCGCGCCAACGGTCTTGCTCCAGAGTGAATCGGAGCCGACCGGATTTGCGCCGCCTGAGACGCCCCATGTTCCTGTCGCCGAGGCGCCCGGGTCGCCGTTGTCGACGATGATCTCGGTAAGCATAGAGACCGGTGTAAACTTGACCGCATCGGCGTTGGTGCTGCCGCCCGAATCAAGCGAGGTGACGGTCACTTCTGTGTTGGGCCCAAGGGTGTAGATTCCGAGGAGGTTCCACATGCTCGGATTCTGCCGCTGATTGACGGTAACAGCACCAACCGGTGAGCCGCCGGTGCTGATATCTACGGGAACGCTTGTACGTCTGCTTGGCCAGCCTGTCCATCGCATATAGACGGCGTAGGGCGCTCCCGCAAGATCGGTCCGGAAGCTAAATGTGTCGCCGTTGGTTTTGCTGTAGACCGAGTTGGTCGCGTACGGATTGGACCCGCCGGAGACAGGCCATGTGCCTGTGGGAGTTGCGCCGGCGTCGAGGTTGTCAATGATGACTTCTGTGGCTGTATAACCATCGGTAATTGTGATATCCAGCGTGTCTGTATACGTGCAGCCACCGGCGGTATACTCGGCGGTGATTGTGGCCGGCAGGTCGGCGGTTACATCCGGAACCGTCAAGGCGCCTGCCGCGTCGATTGAAGCGCCGGTATCGACTACATCCCATATCTGCGGGTCGGTTATGGATGACGAACCGTCGCCGTTGACGACTCTGATATCGTAGTTGACCTGAGCATCCATGTCTCCAACGGTTGTCGGGCCGACGATTTCTATGTGGTCGACATAGACAGGGCCGCCGGCGTCAGTGGGCGTAAACCTGACGGCGTCGGCATTGGTGCTCCTGGAGGCGCCGTGATCTACGGTGATGACCACTCTGGCGGTTCCTGTGAATGTGTATGGTCCGCCGGGAAGCAGGACCCATGTGCCGGCATTGGCGGTCTGGTCGACGGTGAAGCCGCCAAGCGAAGTTGCGCCGTCGAAGATTTCCACAGGTACGGCGTTGTAACGGCTTCCAAAGGGAGTCCATCGCATGTACACGTTGTTCTCGCCGTTGCGAGCGCCCTGGAATGTAAATGTATCGTCGCGTGTGTCGCTGTACACTGAGTCGGTTCCCCACGGATTTGCTCCGCCCGAGACCGGCCATGTGCCGGCCGATGATGCGCCGGCGTCGCGATTGTCGATTATCAACTCGGGCGCCGGCGGCGCCGGGGGACCCGGTATTGTGACATCGACGGCGCCGGTAGTGGTGTCTGCGCCGTCGGAAACATGCACGGTGAAAGTAAATGTTCCGGGAGCAAGACTCCCCGGGAATGTGTAGATCGGATCAGTGATCGTGGGATCGTCGAAGCTGCCGACGCCACCCTGAGCCATCCAACAGTAGACCAGCGGCGTCTCGGGGCTGTCATCCGGATCGAGGGCGACGACTGAAAGTTGTGTCGTGCATGCGGCGGGCGGAATTATGTCCGGTGTTGCGGTGACCGAACTGATCACAGGGGCAATATTCGGCGTGCCGGGGCCGACCTGCAGTTGCACCCGCATACCGCCGGGAGAGTTGGCGTTGTTGGTCAAGTTGAGCGCTCGGTCATAAATGGTGTACAAACCGGCGGGGACGTCTTCGATCCAGGCGTCTTTGGTCTGTCCCGCCGCCAGGAGCAGCGAGTACTGATATTTGGGATAGGGCGGCTGAGCGACGAACGGTTGAGGCGGATACAGGTTTCCGTCCTCGGCAAAGACGTTCATGTATAGCCGCTGAAGAATCGGAAAATGCGATTCGAGACCGGCGTTGAAGAAACGCAGGAGTAAACCTTCGCCGCCGGCGCCGGCATATATGGGCGGCATACCCGCGTAATAGGCCTGGCCATTTATGAGAAAGTACTTGGGCTCGAACTCGATGGTGCTTGTCATGGACTTTCCGGGACCGTAGTCGCCGTCCGCCACGGCATTGTGCAGACTGGGGTCTATTTCACTGAAGTACAGGCCGAAGATGTTGGGCATGCCGGCGCCCATGTACACATTGGTGGGGTTACGATAGACCTGCAGGCCGCCGTAGAGCCCCATCTGGACCTGGACCTGCGGATGTGTTCCGCTGTGATACATGAAAGCTCCGGCGCGGAGATTATCCCATGTGTATTGACGTGTCTGGCCCGGATGCGTCTCGTAGGTAAAGGATCTTACCCTTCGCCTTCCCTGATCATCGGTGAAAAAGTTGGGATCCATCGCAGCGGGCAGGCCTGGAATGACAAGCGAGATCGGCACGGTCAGCTCGTTTTTCAGGTGTATTACCAGCGTGCTGTTACGATGTGGAACGGTGAGCATGGGTCCCGGGATATTGGGCTCGCGTATGAGCGTGGTAAAGTCGCTTTCATACTGGGCGAAACCCCACATCGGTACGACCTCTCCGCCGGGCATTGTCCTGTCGAACTGCCGGGCGGTGAGATAGAAGTTCTCGGTGGGTGGGGGTTGCCCCTGAGACAAGCCTGCTGATAAAGCGAGCAGAATGAGCGGTACGGCCAATCTTGGTTGCATTTTTATCTGTGGTTTACGGTTCATTTTCTCGATCTCCTTTTCTTATGGAATGGGTACATCCCAATGATCAATAAGCATGAAAGTGATCTGTCCGCCGGGGAAAAGATCGTTATTGACGATTTCCTTTTCGAGATGCGAATGCCAGATCTGCCAGTAGCCGCCCGTCAGGTTGAGTCCTCCGCCCGGCGGCAATGGAGCGAAACTTCCGAGGAAGGGGCTGCCGCTGTAGAGCATTCCGAAGGTGAGGTCTTTTTGTTCGGGCAGGTCGACCGGAATGGGCTTTCCATGGTCCGGCGCGTATTCAAAGGGTTCGAGCGGGTCTCCGGGGTCGTGCCCGTAGATGTCCCATCCGATCTTTTCGGCGGTCCATTCAAAGATTGCGTCGTGGGTAGCCCCCGGCAATACGTTCTGGGTGTAGTCCGAGACGGCAAGATCGGCGCCGGAAACGCCGCCGTCGGTGGAGAGGAGTCGTCCGTCGCGGGCGATAAGAAGAAAGTTATTGCCGTGGGTATGAAAGGGATGGGCGTTCCTTCCGGCGCCTATCATTCTCATGAGGATTCTTTCTCCCGGATGCATCCTCGCCAGCGCATTGTAAGGCTGGCGTGGAAGCAGATCCGAGTATGGTGCGGCCAGGACGGTGTCCGGAAAGCAGCGACCGTTCATGAACCAGTAGACCGGGTTGTATGTTGTATTGCCTATGGTGTCCATGCACCCTGCGGCGACGGCCTGATGGAACAGAGGATCCATCTCGGTATGCAGAAAGAGGTATTCGCGGTCGTAGGCCGAGCTTTCATGATTATACGCGATCTTGTTTGTTTCGGGGTCGTAACCGTCCGGCCTGATAATGAGGGCGCCGACAAGCCCCATTTCGATCTGCATTTCAGGTCGACTGCCGCTGTGATACAGATAGGTTCCGGGATAGTCGGCGATGAATTCGTAGGTGACGACGGCTTCGCCGCCCGGGAGCGCCTCTCGCGTCAAGAGACCGGCAAGACCTCCCGTCGGAGGACTCATATTCGTCTGGCCCGGAAAGACGATAGAGACAGGTTCGTAGATTTCGTTTCTGAGATTGATTCTGACGGTCTCTCCCTGGCCAACCAGAAGCGTCGGCCCGGGGTATTGCATGAGCCCGTTCGGATCCGGGCTGTAGCCCCACATAAAATAAGAGCCGCCGTCGGGCGTCGAAATGTAGCCTGATTTGGCGGTAAGATTGAATGTTCTGACGCCTGCGGCAAAGTCGCCGCTGATTCCCGGAATTGCCGCCTGCGCATGAGCCGCCAGCATGATCGTGCCTGCGACGACTGCAACCAGAAGCAACCGGCCGTTTCTACTTGATAACGATTCCATTTTTTTCTCCTGTCTGCTTATTAGACATTTCTATCTCGTTGATTATATGGCGTCCGCCGACTCCGGCTAAACAGGCGGTGCGGTTATTACAATCTCCGTCATCATTCCGCCATAGTCTTCCCTGAAGTTGCTCAGGAAATTGTATTGAGTGTCGTATAAGAAGTATGTTCCGGGCGCCACACC
>QNBS01000181.1 GCA_003644175.1 Planctomycetota bacterium
AAATTCTCCGGGTCCTGCCTGCCTGGCCGATGCGAGTAGTTCGGCCATAACAAGCTCAACCACGCACGCGGCGGCGAAGAAATGCAACTCGACAAGGTCCTGGCCGGTGTACGACCGCGGCGAGGAAAACGCATACAACATTGCGTCCGTCTCAATGTCGGCGATAGCGATCCTGCCTGCCGTTGTTCCCCGGCGGCGCACCTGCTCGGCTGGACAGAACACCTCGCCGGCAACGGCAAACGCCTCGGGGCCGGAGATGCGAATAATCGACTTGCCCACCATGCCGCCGGCGACGGCGGCGCTGCCGGCGGCGCAGATTGTATCGCCTGTGTCATACATGATTCATTCCTTCGCGCCAATGATAAATAATGTTTCAGGAACAGGGCCTGCCTATGTTTTGAAGAATGGTTTGGGTTTTTTCTTTTTGACTTTTCCGCCTGTTTTTTTTGTTACGGGCACAAGTACGCGGGCCTGGTCTTGTTCTTTTTCGCGGATATGTTTGCGGATGACTATCTGCTCGATGACACCGGCTGAGATACTGGACATGATATAAAGGTTCACGCCCGACGGGCCCTTGTAGAGCATGATGGGAAACATCAGGGGCATCATGATCATCATCATTTTCTGCTGCTGTGCGACCTGCGGGTTCGTCTGTTCGGCGGCCTTTGAGTGAGGCATGAGCTTTTGCTGCAGGAACATGACGACGCCCATGAGGAGCGGCAGGAGATTGAAGGAGTCGATGGATCCCAACAGGGGTATGGTGAATTCCTTGAATCTGAAAAGGGCGTCCGGCGAGGAAAGGTCGGTGATCCAGAATGGCAGGAATGCCGCCCCGCGAAGATCGACGCCGGCATTGATCGCCGACCAGAGCGCAATCCAGATGGGCATCTGTATCATCATGGGCAGGAAACTCGACAGGGGCGAGACTCCCTGTTCCTTGTAAAGCTGCATGACCCGCTTGTTGAGTTCGGTCTTGTCCCTGGCGTACTTCTTTTTGAGCTCCTCCATCTTCGGGCCCAGCTTCTGCATCTTCATCATCGAGACCTGGCTCTTCTTGGTGACGGGGTGCAGGATCAGGCGCACGAGAAAGACGAGGACCATTATGACGACGCCGTAGTTGCCCAAAGGCCCCATCGCCGTGTACATCGCCTTCATTACCGTCATAATGCCGAACGCCAGCACCTGGATGAGTTTTGCCGGACAGCAGCAGCCGCGAAAATCTATCGTCTGGTAGTAGTCGAGTTTCTTGTATTCGGGATTCTTGTTGAACAGGTCCCGGTCCTTGGGCCCGAGGAACAGGTGAAATGTAAATGTCCTGCTTGATCCTTCCTGGTTTGCCGGGGCAAGCTTCAACCGCGGCACGTGTAAAATAAAACTGGCATTGCCTTGCTTGCCGGGCGACTTGGCGGTCAGTTCGGGATCAGTGTACTGGGCGGGGCCGGGCTTAATACCCTCGACCCCTTCGCCTTCATCGGGCACGGGTCGGAGAATCGCCGAGAAATATTTGTTTGTAACCGCCCCCCACATAAAAGGCGCCGTTGTGATTTTGTGGCTCAGGTTCAGCTTTTTCCGGGATTCCGGGGTGTCCTTCTTGACGTATTTTCTGAGCTTGCCGAAGCCCTTCTTTACAATTTCAATATCCCCCTCGGATATGAGGTATGCGGCCACTACCTTTCGCATGTCGGTTCGTGCATCTTCGCGGACGATGCCGCCGGGGCCCTGCAGCCCCATGCTGACTTCAACGGCAGCGTCTGAAAGGTTCTCCACCTCGATTTGGCAGTCGAGATCGTAGCTTCCCGGTGCAAGACGATAGGTCTTTGTGATCCTGAAGGCGTCTTTTTGCCCGGCGTCCCGCAAGACCGCGCCGAAGACGACCTTCTGTGAACCGTCGGGTTCTCTGGTGAGGTCTTTGACGAATTGCCATTCCAGCTTGTCAAGTGGAAAGTCATTCTGGCCCTGCACAGCAAAACTTGTATTGGCCAACGAGTACTTTAGCCGGCCATCGGCGTCTGTGGGGGCTATGAGTTCTAAAGGCTGGGGGTCGTCGGGGTCCCTGTCATCGAACTCGCTGAGTGTTACCGTCTTAATGGCGGCGCCCCTGGTTGTTAACTCCAGCATGAACTTGAACTTAGTTTGGTCGTCGGTTCTCTCCACCTCAGGGTACAGCGAACCCATGACTATCTCCTTGCGGGCTGCCTGGGTGGCCCGTAGTTTGGAGAAGTCAAAATCGGAATTGCCTTGTTTACTCTTGTCGGTTGGAGATACTTCTACCTTATCGGCATTGGTTTTTTCACCGGTGGCGTCGGCGCTTAGCGTAGTTTGACCGGCCAGGGGGATTATACGGCCTTTACGCCAGGCGGAATCCTGCTTGAACAGACCGGAATCAACGATCAGGAATCCGCACAATGCGACAAAGGCGACGACCAATGAAATCAGGACAGTTTTGGTTTTCATAATGCAACCTCAAAAAAGCGAGTAACCGCTTGAATCCTTTCTTTGAATCTATCTCCCGTCGGCCAGTCTGTCGCCTTCGAAGTTGTCCAGTTGGGGAATGTCATAAATCTTCTGGGCCGCCTTCTTGTAATCGTACTCCAGCCGAACAAAATGAACCTCGTTGTTCTCGACATAGACATAACTGGTGCGGTTGTCCCTGTCCCGCGGCTGGCCCACCGAACCGACGTTGATAATGGCCTTTTCATCCTGCAATATCGGATAGACACCGCCCAACTCATCGGGCGTATAAAAATCCGGGTCATCGAGAAACACGCCCGGCAGGTGCGTATGCCCGACAAAGCAGATGTGCCTGGTCCGCTCGAACAATGCGTTTATCTTGCCCAGCATTGTATAGACATCGTCGGGAAACAGGTATTCGTTGATGGGTTTTCTCGGCGAAGCATGGACGAAATCCAGATGAGCGTCGACATCGCCGAGTTTTGTTTTCAGCGTCCATCGCATCTGCTGTTTGCCCAGGTAATTCCACCGCTGATCGCACTTTTCGGCGTCCTTTTCATCCTCGAGGACTTTTCGCGTCCAGTAGGAGGCCTGCTCGGCGCCCAGATTGAAGTTGGTAGGCTCATAAAGCACCGCGTAATCGTGATTTCCAAAAACCGACGCGTCGGTCTTTTCGATCACCAGGTCCAGACATTCCCTGGGGTTGGCGGCGTAGCCCACCACATCGCCCAGACAGTAGATAGTCTTGATGCCCCGTTTTTCGATATCATCCAGAACCGTGGTCAACGCTTCCAGGTTGGAATGGACATCACTTATGATCGCAAACATGTGTTCTCACCCGTCAATTATATCAATACTTCTCTAAACGCCTCCTTATATCATAAACGGTCTGCCAATTCCAGCAAAACCACAACGAATTTTCAAATCCTCCTCTTTCAGGCCCGTCGTGCTGAAAAAAAGCAGATTGAGCAGAAAGAGTCCGATAAGAAGCCCCTGGTCCCGTCTGCGATGCGGTTGCTCATCCGGCAAGTGCGGTCCTGTTTGGCGTGGCGGGGGCGGTCAGATGCCGGACATGGCGTCAACAAGACAATCCATTCCCGCCGGGGTGATGTTTTGGCGTTTATGGTATTTTGCGACGGCGCCTGCCGCCAGGGGTGCTGCTGAGGCCGGACAGATCAGTTCGATACCATCGGCGCCGGTCCATGCGCCGCGGATAATCGTAATTGAGATCATGAAAAATGACATGACGGTGATGCCCGCCGGCTCTATCCGAGAGATATCGAATGGCAGGATATTGTTCACCGCCTCGGCGGCTCCTGGCCCGTAAATGCCCAACATGGCCGTTTTTTCAGTCAGGTCGGCGATGCTCAAGCCGGTGATCTGCTTTTCATATGCGTTTTTTTGAACCGCCGCCAACACTTTCTGACGCTGTTTAGGTGGTGTCAGGACAAGATAGCCTCCCTTGACCCGGCCGATCCTCAGAGGTTTGTTGTCGGCGCTTGGCCCGGCCCAGAGCCATTGGCCATCGGCGGGCAACGGTGTTTGATTGCCGACGAGGTCTCCGACTGCCTGCTCGGCGCCGGCGTCCTTCAGGGCGATTCTGCCGAAACTGCTCAGGTCAAAGGCCGCACAACCGTTCTCAATCGCGGCGCGTTCGGCGGCCGGATCACCGAAATCGGCGGGCAGACGCCACCCGTCGTATTCGGCGAAATTCGCCCCCATTCGTTCATGAACGGCCTCAAATGGACTCGATAAGGACATAACAAACCCGCACTAATCCAGCATAACAACAACAACAAACCACATGCCAGGCAGACCTTAACACAAAGCCGGCCCGAAAGCCAGCAACAATCGGGTCAAATCGCAACTTCTGCGCTTCTGCGCCCTGTTGCAATTTAGAATTTACAGCGTACAATAAGCTGCTATAATTGGGCTGGTTTTTGGACTGGTTTAAGGCAAAGGAGCTTTCAAGTGGAAATGACACTTCTGGAAACGCGTGGTCTGATAAAGCGCTATTCAGGCAGAACCGTGGTCAACGAAATCAATATCTCCGTCGCAGAGCGCAGCATTGTGGGCCTGCTTGGTCGAAACGGCGCCGGCAAGACCACAACGTTTCGGATGGTTATCGGCATGATTGTCCCGGAAGGCGGTACGGTTATCTTCGAAGGCATGAACATTACAAAGCTGCCCATGTACAAGCGGGCCCGTTTAGGTATGGGCTATCTGTCGCAGGAGCCCAGCGTTTTCCAGCGGCTCAGCGTGCGGGATAATCTCCTGGCGATCCTGGAGACCATGTCGATTTCATCCGCCGAGCGCAACCGAAAGGCGGACATGCTCATCGAACGTTTCGGGCTGAGCGAGGTCGTCAACAGCCATGCCAGGTTTCTCTCCGGCGGCGAGAGAAGAAAGCTCGAAATCGCCCGCGCTATGATTACCAATCCGTCCCTGATACTCCTGGACGAGCCCTTCAGCGGTGTGGACCCGATAGCCGTGGAAGAACTCCAGGGCGAGATCCGACGGCTCGTCGCCTCCGGCGTCAGCATCCTTATTACCGACCACAACGTGGAGAGGACGCTGGAAGTTGCCGATAAGGCATACATAATCGATCACGGAAAGGTTATCGGCGCAGGCCCGCCGAGGGAGATTATTCAGAACGAACTGATCAGAAAAAGCTATCTCGGACACACATTCAAAGGCGACGAGTTCGACGAACCCGCCGAGCCGCCGCCGATTGAATCCAACGATTCACCGACTGAAGTAACGCAGCGGTAACGCAGAGGGAACCATGGATGTTGATAAGTGTTGCATAACTCATTTTCCTGCGCCGGTGCTTGAGGGGGCTGCTGCGGGGGTTGATGAGATTACCGATGATATCCGTCGGCTGGTCGACCGGATGATTGACGTCATGATCGAACAGAAGGGTATCGGGCTTGCCGCTC
>QNBS01000182.1 GCA_003644175.1 Planctomycetota bacterium
CATGCGAGGCGACGGCCAGCCCGCCCAGGCCGCCCAAGCCGCCGACCGTCTCGACAATCTCGCTGACGCCCAGAGTGGTCGAACCGATAAGCAGCCTGTCGGTCGTGCCCACCACTTCATCATGCTCGTCCAGAATCAATTGCTCGCCGAAATACTTTGCGTCGTTTTCACCGAACAAATGGTCATAGACAATGGTCTGCATCTCAAAGAGCGCCTCGTCATTGTCGAAGAGCGCCAGGATATGCACTTCTTCCGAAGAACATATCTCCATGCCGCCCAATACGCCCACGCCCTGGCTTGCTCCGGCCTTTTTTACGGCGCCGACATTTTCGGCGGAGTTGTGATCGCAGATTGCAATCACGTCCAGATTCCGCTCCTTTGCCCGTCGGACTATCGCCTGCGGCGTCATCTCCGGTTCGGCACAGGGAGAAAGGCACGTATGGACATGCAAATCCATCTTAAATTCCTTCATCGTTCTTCGTTCCGGAAAGCATGGCGTACAACCTGCCGCTGAACTCGAAAGCCGTCATCTCACTGACCATTATCGGAATATTTTCTTCCCGGGCCCTGGCAATGGTTTCTTCCTGCGGTTGTCTGCCGTTAATCAGGACGATTCCGCTCAACCCCTTCATGCCGGCTATGGCGACGATATTGGGATGAATCTGCAGTGTGATCCACACGTCGCCCTCTTCGCCGTTAGCCAGCACATCGCTTAGGAGGTCGCTTGTATACCCTCTCTTTACCTCCCTGTGCACCTGGTCCTGCGCATTTCTAATGTCCAGATTCAGTTGTTCGATTATCCGGCTGAGTTTCACGATTTTCACCCCGCTTTCGAATGCTCTTGTGTGTTATTTATGTCAATATAAATCCGCAGATGGGTGCCCTTGTCCACCGTTGAGACCAACTCCATCTTGTCGGCGCATTTCTTGATATTGACCAGCCCCATTCCCGCCCCGAAACCCATTTCTCTGACCCACTCGCTTGCGGTTGAATATCCCGGCTGCATGGCCTTGTCCACATCCGATATGCCGGGACCGGTGTCATTGACATCGATACGAATTTTGTCCGGCTGAACCGAGGCCGTTATTGTGCCCCCGTCGGTATATATGACAACATTTATCTCCGCTTCATAAGATGCTATCGCGGCTCTGCGCACGATCTGAGGATGTATGCCAAGGCGCTCCAGGGTCTTTTTCAGCCCGCTTGAAGCCTCGCCGGCGCGGCTGAAATCCTTGCCCTTTACAGAAGATTGGAAGGTCAAAGCAACCTTGTCGCCAATGATATCTTCGAATATGTGGCTTGCCCGGTAACGGTGTATCTCTTCTTCATGATACTCGATTTCCAGTTTGTGGAGCAGCCTTTCGATAATGTCGCCCTTGGTAATTATCCCGATCAGTTTGCCGCTTTGCCTGTCGATTACGGGCAATCGGCCGTAGCCGGTTTTATCGAGTTTGCCGATGGCGTGGACCAGAGGCTCATTTGCATACATGGTGTCAACCTCCGTAGTCATTTTCTCCTTTATCGGGCAATCGGCTTTACCGCTTCCCAGCCACATGATAAAGTCTTCGATGCTTATGACGCCCACCATCTTCCCTCCTTCCATCACCGGCGTCCCCGATATCCGATTGGCCCGCAATATCTCTCTCAGCTCGCTCATAGACGTATCGGGCGTGGTCGTGATTATATTCCGCATCATCGCATCACTGACTTTCAGTTCATACACCAACTCCTGAATCTTGGTGTACCTCGTGCTGTCGGGTCCTGCAAATGCCCCGGAGTTCTCTGAAGGGTCCGCCCCGGAGCTTGGTTTTGACTCATTTGGTTTCATCGCAACTGTGCAAACCCTCCCTGTACAATCGTCCACAGGATTCGAACATGGACAGACCGGTTGTCAAAAGAGGCATCTTCCTGGCCTCGGCGAGTTTTATTGTTTCGGCATGGGGCTGTTTGCCCCGCACAAAACAGACAGCGGTAATCTCGGCCATTTCGGCGGTCCGCACAACCTGGGGGTTGGTCAGACCGGTCAACAATAACGAGTCCGCTTTAATGAACGCCAACACATCACTCATTAAATCAGAACCGCAAACCATTTCTATTTCTCTGTCCAAATGGTCGCCGCAGCACAATACCTTCGCCTGAAGAATCTCTTTTAATTGTTCTAATTTCATTTTGTTTCTTAGCCCCTTTGTCATTATTCCACTATGACCGCTTCAAATTTGCAGGCGTCGGCACATGCACCGCATTTTATGCATTTGGCCGGATCTATCTTGTGCGGCTGTTTTTTCTCTCCGGAAGCCGCATGGGTCGGACAGACTCTTGCGCACGCCGTACAGCCGGTGCATTTTTCCTCGTCGATACGGTATTCTATCAGCGCCTTGCATGTCTTTGCAGGGCATTTCCTGTCTCTTATATGCACCTCATATTCTTCCCTGAAGTATTTCAACGCGCTCAATACGGGGTTCGGCAGCGTTTGGCCCAGGCCGCACATCGAAGCATCTTTCACTGCGTGAGAAATCTCTTCGAGAAGTTCAAGATCGCCGGCCTGCCCCTTGCCTTCGCAGATCCTTTCGAGAATCTCGAGCATCGCCGCAGCCCCTTCACGGCACGAAGAACACTTTCCGCATGACTCGTCGCTGGTGAATTCGAGGAAATACTTGGCGATGTCAACCATGCAGGCGTCTTCGTCCATAACAATCATTCCACCGGAGCCCATGATTGCGCCTGCTTCTTTGAGCCGCTCATAATCAACCTCCAGATCAAGGAGGCTTTCAGGAATGACCCCGCCGGACGGGCCTCCGGTCTGGATGCTCTTGAGCTTCTTGTTGAAAGGGATGCCCCCTCCGATATCGTAGACCATCTCCCGCAGGGTGATTCCCATGGGCACTTCGACGAGACCGGCGTTATTAATGTTGCCCGCCAGCGAGAACACCTTTGTTCCGGGGCTGGTTTCGGTGCCGATTTCCCTGAACCAGTCGGCGCCCCAGTTGATGATCATTGCGATGTTGGCCCACGTTTCGACGTTGTTGATGTTGGTCGGGCTATTCCACAGGCCGGACTCGGCGGGGAAGGGCGGTTTCTGAGTAGGTTCCGGAGTCATGCCTTCAATCGAGTGGATGAGCGAGGTTTCTTCCCCGCAGACAAAGGCGCCTGCGCCCTCGAACACCGTAAGATCGAAACTGAATCCGCTGCCTAAGATGTCATCTCCCAACAAGCCGTATTGGCGAGCATCCTCGATCGCCTTGTGAATCCGTCGGATCGCAAGCGGGTATTCTATGCGGACATAAATGTATCCGTGCGTTCCCCCCATTGCATAGGCGCCGATAGTCATTGCCTCGATGATGGAATGGGGATCGGCCTCGAGAATGCTCCGGTCCATGAAAGCGCCGGGGTCGCCCTCGTCGGCGTTGCATATTATGTAGCAAGCCGAATCCGGGTCCTTCTCTCTCTGCTTCACAGCATAATTTCGACAGAATCCCCATTTCTTTCCTGTGGGAAAGCCGGCGCCGCCCCGGCCGCGCAGTCCGGACTTTTCGATCTCTTCGATAACCGCTTCGGGCGTCATGCCCCCTAAGACTTTCGCCAGCGCCTTGTATCCGTCATTGGCGATGTATTCGTCGATGCTGTCCGGATCGATCAGGCCGCGATTCCTGAGAGCAATCAACCTCTGATCCTTGAAAAACGGAATATCCCGCAGTTTGGGAATGACAGTCTCCTCGCCGGCGGGCATGTACATCAGGCTCTTTACGGGCCGGCCCTTGAGAAAATGCTCTTCCACCAGATTGCCGATGTGCTTCTCGGCAAGATGCTGATAAAATATCCCGTCAGGCTGAACCATGAGAACCGGACCGTTCACACACAGTCCGCTTGCGCCTGTTTGAACGACCCGAACGTCATCTTCGAGCTTCTGCCTTGCCAGTTCCGCTTCGAGACTGTTTTTTATTTTGAGCGCACCATTGGAGATGCAGTTGGTACATGTACATATCATTACATGCAAACGATGAGCCATATCACTTCGCTCCTAATGTTTCTGATCATGTCCTGATCAGGAAAACGTAAGCAAACGCTTTACATAACTCTTTCATTGCCGATCGCCAGGGCGTATTCTTTGACGATCTCGCCGGAAATGACGTGCTTTTCCAGTACCTCAATGGCCTTTTCGGCCGTCATGTCGGCATACTTGACGGGCGGCTTTTGGGGCATCTCAACGGTCATCATCGGTTCGCGGCTGCACAGCCCGGCGCAACTGGAGATGTTGACCAGCACATCCTGCAGGTCGCGTTTTTCGACTTCCTGCACTAATGCGGCCATTACAGCGCGAGCGCCTGCGGCGATACCGCACGTGCCCATGTGAACGACAACCTTCGCCCTGGCGGCCTCTTCGCCTTCGCGGATGTGAAGACTCTTCTTCATCCGCCGGGCGATCTTATCCAGATCTTCGGGTTTTAGCTTTGCGATTTTTCCAACTCCTTCTTGCAGTATTCATGCAATACTTCGTCTATCATCTTTGGCTTGAAATACCCGTAAATTTCGTCGTTGACGGAGATTACCGGGCTCTGGCCGCAGCAGCCGATGCAACTGACCGTCTCTAATGTGAAATTCATGTCCTCGGTGTTGCCGCCGACCTCGACGCCGAGTTTCTTCTGCATGGCTTCGAGTATCCGCTGTCCCCCCTTGACGTAACACGCCGTTCCCATGCAAACCTTTACGATGTTCCTGCCTTTCGGTTCGAGGCTGAAGGCGTTGTAAAACGTCGCCAGCCGATGAATGCTGCTCATGGGCACGTGTAGCCGCTTTGCAGTGCGCCACAGGACCGGTTCCGGGAGATAATTGAACGTTTCGCTGATCCTCTGCAGGATGGGCACGAGTGAGCCTGGCCTGCCCTCAAACTCGTCAAGAATCGCATCAACCGCTGTTTCGTCCTCAGGGTCCAGCTTTATGAGCCGTTTTTCCGGAACGAAACTCTCGTAGCCGTCCTTAATGAACTTCCATCGCAGTTTCGGATCGTAGCTCTTGTTCTTGACAATGCCCCGCACCGTCGTCAGGAAGTCGGGGATGAAGATGTCCATATCATTTTTGACCTTGACTTGGCAGGCTAATCTCATTCCGGTGAGCTTTTCTTCCCGGCTCATAAAAATTTCTTCTGTCGGCAGGATCCGGCCGCCGCCTTCCTGGACCTTGACTTTGCAGTAGCCGCAGCTTGCCTTGCCCGCACAGGACGATGTTATGCTGATGCCGTGCGAGGTCAGGTACGAAAGCAAAAAGCCGCCGCCGTCAACGCTGAACTCTTTGGATTCGCCTTCCTGATGGACGGTGATTTTGCACTCGCCGTAGCTGACGAGCAACTTGTCGGCAATGGAAAGC
>QNBS01000183.1 GCA_003644175.1 Planctomycetota bacterium
CGCTTACATACTGCTGCACGAAAAGAAAATTTCCAACCTTCGCGAGATGGTTCCACTGCTGGAAAAGATCGCCCAGACCGGCGCCGCCCTCCTCATCGTCGCAGAAGACGTCGAAGGCGAGGCGCTTACCGCTCTGGTCATCAACCGGCTGCAGGGCGTGCTGAAAGTCTGTGCCGTAAAGGCGCCCGGCTTCGGCGACCGCCGCAAGGCTATGCTGGAGGATATCGCCGTACTCACCGGCGCTCAGGTCATCACCGAGGACCTCGGCATCAAGCTGGAGAGTATCGAGCTTTCGCAATTAGGCAAGGCCAACAAGATTATCGTCGGCAAGGACAACACCACAATAATCGAAGGCGCCGGCAGGAAAAAGGACGTTAAGAGCAGGTGCGACCAGATTCGCAACCAGATCGAAAAGACCACCAGCGATTACGACCGCGAGAAGCTCCAGGAAAGATTAGCCAAGCTCACCGGCGGCGTTGCCGTCATCCATGCAGGCGCCGCCACCGAGACGGAAATGAAGGAACGCAAGGACCTTCTCGAAGACGCACTGCACGCCACCAAGGCCGCCGTCCAGGAAGGCGTCGTCATCGGCGGCGGCGTGGTTTTCCTCAGGGCGATCGCAGCCGTACAGAACGCTCGCTCAAAAGCCAGGGGCGACGAGAAGGTCGGCTTTGACATCACCTGCAACGCACTAAAGGCGCCGACCCGCCAGATCGTGGACAACGGCGGCGAAGAAGGCGATGTCGTCGTCGCTCAACTCCTGGAAAAAAGCGGCAATACCGGATACGACGCCAACACCGGCGAGTTTGTCGACATGTTCAAGGCCGGCATTATCGACCCGGCCAAGGTCGCAAAGACAGCGCTTCAAAACGCCGCGTCCGTGGCCGGCCTGATGCTGACAACGAATGTTATAGTCGCCGACCTCAAGGACGACGACGTCGAAAACGCCCGGAGCGGTGCTGTGATATAGACTCCTTGAGTTGGAATGTCGAGTTGCGGGTGGTCGCAGAGGCGGCATTTTGGCGCCGTTCGTTACTCGACATTCCTGTTTGTGAGCAGGTATTTCTATGGCCAAGCGCGACTACTACGAGGTTCTGGGAACGGGCAGGAACGCCTCGCCCGACGAGATCAAGCGCAGTTATCGGCGCATGGCGATGAAGTACCACCCAGACAAGAATCCCGACAATAAAGAAGCCGAAAGCAAGTTCAAGGAGTGCGCCGAGGCCTACGAGGTGCTCAGCGATCCGGAGAAACGCAAACGCTACGATCAGTACGGACATGACGGCCTGCGCGGATTCGGAATGCACGACTATTCGCACATGAACGTAAGCGATATCGGCGATATCTTCGGTGATATGTTCGGCGATATGTTCGGCGATATTTTCGGCTCGCGCAGACGACGCACAGCAGGTCCGCGCGCAGCAACACGCGGCTATGACCTGGAAACCGCCGTCGAACTTACCCTTGAGGAAATCGCCGCCGGCGCCGAAAAGACCATAGAGTTTACACGCCAGGACACATGCCCGTCATGTTCGGGGAGCCGCAGCGAAAAAGGCAGGAAGCCGAAGAAATGTCCGACCTGCAACGGCAGCGGCCAGGAACAAAGAGCAGGGCTCGGCGGATTCTTCCAGATGGTCTCGACTTGCCGACAGTGTCGCGGAACCGGCCAGATCATCACCCACCCCTGCAAGAAGTGCAGAGGCGCCGGAACGGTGTCAAAAAAGAGAACCGTCAGCATCAAGATCCCCGCCGGCGTTCACGAAGGTCAGGGTGTACGAGTCGCCGGAGAAGGCGAGCCGGGACGATTCGGCGGTCCCAGAGGCGACCTGTACTGCTATGTGCGGACGAAAAAACACAATTTCCTCATACGCGACGGCAACGACCTCGTCTGCGTTGTGCCGATCAGCTTTACGCAGGCCGCATTAGGCGCCATGATAGACGTGCCGACGCTGAGCGGAAAAAGGCGGCTTAAAATTCCCGGCGGAACACAGCATGGCGCCGTTTTTAGAATCAGGGGCGAGGGACTGACGGATTTGCGGTCCGGCAGGAAAGGCGACGAGCGGGTGCATATCACCGTAGAGATTCCCAGGCGGCTAAGCGACGGCCAGAAGAAGCTGCTGCGGGCATTCGCCGAGACAGAAGACAAAAGTGTCATGCCGGAGAGCAAAGGATTCTTTGAAAAATTGAAAAAGCAATTTGGTGGCCCAGGATGATGTCGAGAACTCCCGGAAAAAAGAAAGAACCGCAACAGGCGAACCTGTCGGGCGACGCCGCCGACAAGAAGATCGCCGAGCTTGAAGAGCAGCTCAAAACGATCACGGACGAAAAACAGGACCTGTTCGAGAAATTCCAGCGCGTAAGTGCCGACTATATCAATTATCAAAAACGCACCCCAAGGCAGATCGCCGATTCGGTGGCTTACGAGAAAAAAGCCATCATCCGCTCGATTCTTCCGACGCTGGACAATCTCGTTCATGCTATCGCCGGAGCCCGTGAACACAACGCCGACGAAAGCGTCGTAAAGGGTATCGAGATGGTGCACGACCACATGCTCGACGCCCTCAAGGCCCACGGCGTCAAGCGGATCGTCGCCCTGGGCGAGCAGTTCGATCCGGTGGTGCACGAAGCCGTCATGCAGCGAAGCGAAGAGGACAAGCCCGACAATTACGTGCTGGAGGAATACCAGAACGGTTATATGCTGAACGACCGGGTCATTAGACCGGCAAAAGTAATCGTAAACAAACTGCCGCAAAAAGAGGCCCAGGAGCAAACACCCGACCGGCAAGTGGATTTAGAGGCCTAAAAGAGGCGCCCCGATGAAAAGGAGAAGTAAGCAATGCCGACATATCAGTATTTATGTGATAGCTGCGGGCATGAATTCGAGAGGTTTCAGTCGATAAAGGCCGGCCCCCTGCGAAAATGCCCCGAATGCAGCAAGATGCAGTTGAATCGACTCATAGGCGCAGGAGGCGCCGTCATCTTCAAGGGCAGCGGCTTCTACCAGACCGACTACCCAACCGAAAGCAACAAGGAAGGCGAAAAAAACGCAAAACCAAAAACCGAAACCGAAACCAAAACCGAAACCAAAACAAAAACAAAAACCCCCGACGCTTCAAAAGCAAAAACCGCAACCAAAAAAACACACGCAAAATCACACAAGGAATAATATCAAATTTAGGTAATTAGAGCCGATTGACCGTTGATGTCATTCCCGCGAAAGCGCCGAATCCAGAAAGCTTATGGTTTAGTCAAGCTATCGAAATATCGGCGTTTTTTAACTGGAATTATTATTGCCTGCGTCGCCACACACGCCGTCGTTGCGGCTGGGTTATCCTGACACTATCCCGGCCGGACACACATTCCCCCGTCGTCAACCTGCCGACAACAGTCAGCTCCACCGGGCCGTTACTTGAAACAGCAGCAACCAATGCGCCCTTATCAAACAACGCAAACACCTTTACTATACCATTATTTTCTCTTACAATCTGCGGCCCTGCCTTAATCTCGCCCGGATAGAGTGTAAATTCCCCGTCAATATCATTCTTTCCAATCCCTTCCGGCAGAGTTATAATCGCTGTCACTTTCCTGCCCCGGCTGTTACGGTTAATCACCCGCGGCACTATATGCACATCAGCCTCTACCGGCCCGACAACAGTTACAACAACCTCATCCGGCTCAGACTCCTCGATCCCATCATAAACAATCAACTCTATCAAATACTCGCCGGCCCCTAATTCAACCGTCGGATTAACACCTTCCGCAATCTGCTCATCGCCAATAAACCAAAAATACTCCAACTCGTCATCGTCGGCATCCATCGACCCCGAACCATCCAATTCAACTTCCGCTGTGTCTTCCTCACAAAGATACACCGTTTGACCATCCCCGGCATCCGCTATTGGTGCAATATTGACAAACTCATACGCTCCCATATCGAACTCCGGCTCATCGCCGTTGTTATCCACACCAGGATAATCCCACGGCCGGATATTGCCTTCGATATCCTCATAAACCCCAGCGTCGGTCCCGGCGGTCCCGGCGTCTATGCACGGCGAACCGGGCTGCAAATGATAATCAAAAAAACCGTACTTGTAAATCCGTCGAATTTCTTCCTCGGAAAGCGCCCGGTCGTAGAGATGAACATCGTCGATAAGGCCCTCAAAGGGCGCCCC
The DNA here is from genome assembly GCA_003644175.1 of Planctomycetota bacterium. Taxonomy (GTDB): domain Bacteria; phylum Planctomycetota; class Phycisphaerae; order Sedimentisphaerales; family Anaerohalosphaeraceae; genus B28-G16. The sequence continues at coordinate 4,173 of QNBS01000183.1, forward strand.
GAAGCTGCTAATGATAACGTCTGCGCCCGGCAGGGTATTAATCGCCGGGTTGGTGTTGGGGGGGGCCAACGTCTCCGGATTGCCGTCGACATATAATAACACGCCGGCCAGATCAGTGCCGTCGGAGACTGCGGCCACATGACGCCACGTGCCGTTGGCAATTACGGTGGAGCCGACAATGGCGCCGCCGCCGAGTTCAAGTCGCAAACGGCCGAGAGAATCCACAGCGAACGTCCATCGACTGCCCGCAGGGGGGCCCATTCCCCAGTGCATGATCACGCCGGCGACGCCGGGCGTTGGCATCTTAATCCATGCGGCGCAGGTCCGCGGAGTCGAACCTGTGACGCCCTTGTAGCCGGTGATGCTTATGTATGTATCGGTCCCGTTGATATCCAGTGCTCCGCCGATTTTGCCGCCGGCGGGCCGCCATTCCCCTCCGCCATAGAGCGCGCCATCGTTGCCGCCAAAACTATCATAGGCCGTGGCGCCGCTTTCTTCGTCAAGCTTCCAGTGAGAAATCATTCCCTCAATCGGCTCCCAGGGCTCATACCCGACAAAATACGGATCGGCATCAATATTACCCATCTGCCAGTTAAGCGTGTTGTCCGGTCCAACCACTATACCCGCCTGACCGCCTTGAACATCGCAATATGATACAGCACATGTGGATGGTTCGTAACGCATCCCATAACGATAATGTATACCGAGAACAACCGCTGGTCCCAGAGTTGCTTCATTACCCCATATTATACTATTATTCACTGTTAAATTACTTGACATACAGCAAATTCCCCCGCCATCACCTTCCGTTGAATTGCCGGCAATAGTACTGTTGATTATCACAAGATCACTATTAAAGCAAAATAAACCACCGCCTCCGAGACTGTCGCTATATATTATATTACCTCTCCTCCCGAGGCACATATTATTCGCAATTACGCAATTCTTAATTGTCAGTTGCGAACTCCAACTGCAAATTCCTCCGCCTGAAACTTCACCCTCAATTCCGCTCACCGAGTTGCCCTGAACTACACAATTAGCGATAGTTATATCTGCGTTTTCACAATATATGCCCCCGCCGCCTCTTATCCACGACCTGTTACCTATCGCAGAATTATTCTTTATAATACAGTCTGTAATCACGGCAAAAGAACCATTCCCGCATGATATACCACCACCCCCAGCC
>QNBS01000184.1 GCA_003644175.1 Planctomycetota bacterium
CTTCAGGATCGACGCCCTTCAACAATTCCGCCGCCGTTGCCGCATCCAGGCTCATTAACAGCATTGCAGCTTTCTGTTTACCGCTCAGCGCCACCTACCTGCCTCCCTTTTCATCAATCCAGCTTGAAAACAATTGCTTGGCCTGCTCGGGATTGCTTCGCAGGCTGTCGGCTATTTGTCTGCGCAGCGCTAATTTTTCGCGGTCGTCGCTGCCCGACGGCAGAAAACCCGCAACAGGCACGCCGCCGTCGGGCAACAGCTCGCCCTCGCCCTTGGCAGCCGCCTTCTTCTTCGAGCCGCTGAACAGTTTCAACACCAGTATCGCACAAACCGCCATGATCCCCAGGGAACTCTGCCGGGCAATCGCCATAAAATCAAGCCCGCCGCCTTTTTCGGCGGCAAGCAGCGATTCTGTCGGACGATTGAACTTCACATCGACTACTTTAAGCCCTTCGGCGGTCAGCTTAGGACCGGCGGCCTTCTTGATAATATCTTCCACTTCGGTAATCGTCATTAGCGGTTCGGCGGGAGGGCTGGTCGTAGCTTCGGCGCCTTCTTCGGGCGCAGGAGCCGCCGGCGGAGAAAGATCGACAAACGCCGCCACCGTCAGAGATTTTATCGCCCCGGCAAGCTGCACCGTCTGCTCGGTAGTCTCAGGGACCATGTAGTCGGTAAGAATAATTTCACTCGTTTTTTTCTTTCCCGGCCCAGCCGCTTCCCCTGGTTCGGTCTCGGACTCGCTCGTGATCTCCTCCTTCTGCGGAATCGCTTTACCGCCGTCATAAGTCTTCTTGGAGAGAGTGCTGCTGATCGTCTCAATCTCGGCGCTTACCCTCACCATAGCCCTGCCCGGACCAAGGACGGCAGTGAGCATATCCTCAATCTTGGTCGCTAAATTCTGCTCCACCCTTTCGGTGTAGTCGGCGACGGTTCCCGCGCCGCCGGCCATAGCCTGGTCCGATTCACTGGTAAGAAGGCGGCCCTGGCTATCTACAACAGTCACCTTTTCGGATTTGAGTCCCTCGATACCGCCGGCAACCAGATGTGTTATAGCCGCTATGGTCAAGGCGCTCAATCTATGGCCCGGCCTTAACTGAAGAACTACAGAAGCGCTTGTTTGCGCCGAGCCAGACGTGAATAGTGTATTCTCCGGACTCACTATGTGAATCCGGGCATGCACAACTCCGTCTATCATTTGTATACTCTTGGCAAGCTCCTCCTGAAGGGCGCGTTTGAGATTGACATTTTGAACAAACGGACTTATTCCGATTTTCTCATCGTCAAATATCCCATACCCCTTCTGACCGCCCTGGGGCAATCCCTCTTTCGCCATGTCTAAACGAAGTTGAGTTACATTTTCTTTCGGCACATAGATAGTGCCGCCGCCGCCGCTTAATTTGTAATCAATGCCCTTTTCGCTGATTTTCTCGGTAACCTTCGCTGCTTCCGCCGGGTCAAGCCTCGAATACAGCACCCTCATATCCGGCCTGCGAGCCCAGTTGGTGAGCAACGCGCCGACAATAACAACCGCCAGAGCTATCGCAATCAGCAAAGCCCGTTGAACCAGGCTTACGTTTCGCCAAATTGCCTCTATGTTCTGGATGAAAGCCATTTAATCCTCGCGCCGGTCCATTACAACGGCATATTCATAGTTTGTTTGTAGCCTTCGATTAACTTGTTTCTGACGCCAACGAGAAGCTTAAAGCTCATATCAGCCTTGGCCACTGCCGACACCACCGAAGTAATGTCCTCGTTCTTGCCCGACAACAAGTCCTTTATGGAGATATCCGACGATTGTTGCAGGTCGTCGACTTTGGATATGTATTCCCGGGCGGCCTTGACAGTATCGGCAAAGCCTGACTTTGACCCTGCCGTTTTGCCTTTGGTCATTCCGACACCCGCAGAGCCGGCCTGCGGGACCCCCTGACCTATATTGGTGTTGAAGTTAATCATGTCATTTGTCCTTACCTGAGTAATTCAAGCGTAGTTTCCACCATTTGTTGGTAACGCTTCAGAACCGCCGCATTAGCCTGATATGCTCGCGCCGCCACATTCAGATTCATCATCTCCACCGGCATTTTGACGTTGGGCATAGACACATACCCCTGCTCGTCCGCATCGGGATGACCGGGGTTCAGCAGCCTCTGGAAATCGCTCATGTCCTCGGCCACCTCATCAAGAATGACCCCTCCCAGCCCGTCTCCGTCCGTCTTGAATACCGCCTCAAGCCTGCGATAAGGCTCACCGTTGCCGTTGTCGGTGGACCGGGCATTTGCAACATTGGAGGAAATCACTTCCATCCTCTTGCTCCCGGCTCGCAGGCCTGAAACCGCAATATCTATTGGGCTAAAACCGGTATTCACTTCCATTGTGCACTTGCCTCCTACTTCACATTAATCGCCAGGTCAATCTGTTGGTACTTTTTCTGCAACACGCGAATCAACGCCTTATGGCGAAGAGTGTTCTTCACCATCTCACCGACCTCGACCTCGAGACTGACATCATTGCCGTTTGATTTTACAGGCGTATTTTTCGTCTGGTATGTCCCGCACTCGATTTCGCCTAAGTCAACACCGCCGGATGAGTTCAGGGCTTTGGCTAACAGTTCCTCGAATCGAACATCCAGCCTCCGGTATCCCGCGGTCTCGAGATTGGCCACATTGTTGGCGATTACCCTTTGGCGAAGGCTTTCAGCGCTTATGCCAGCCTCGATAATGTCGACTATACTGGTCGTTTTAGACATATCATACCTTCCTGTTCCGGCACACAATACCCGTCCTGTGGCAAAAAAGCTGCAATGACCGTGCCAAAGAGCCCAATTTGCCATTTTCACCTCGCCGAACCCCAATTCTGCGCCAAAAATCGCGAAAATCATAGATTGCTCTTTGTGTCGCCACTCGCGGCGATGTCAGAATCCTATACATCCACACACCATCTCTACACCATCCATCCCCCCACAGAGGCTTTCCAGTTACCCCCGACGAAACCGGAAATTTCCTCCTGTCTACCGGAAGATTTGTCTCCAATACCAGCAAATGCACCGTATCCCCCCAAACCAACTTTCTTTTATATTTCGCAAGTCCCGTGTACATAAGCAGTTATCGTCCATCCAACGGCCGCCGCAGGATACTGGCACAACAGTTGCTCAATTGGCGGTTTATGGGAACCAGTCTATTGGAAAATATGTTGTTAACTGACGCCGCCGTAACTATACGCAGGAGTCAGTCTCCCGCATCGCCGGCCGCCAATGCCCCCACAACCAACACCACCACGGCAGCAACGCCCGATAATCCACAGCCTCCTGTCAAGGGCGAACCCAATAACCCGCCATCGGAGGATTTCAGCCGCACTCTCGGCAAGAAAATGCGGCCCAACACGCCCCAGGAAACCCCGAACGCCAGGAAGAGCGAAGAAACCGAATCTGGTTCCGAAGCCATCCAGGCGGCGATTAGTATTCCTGTGGTGCTTGATAAGGCTGCTATTGCAGGAACAGATCCCAAACTTCTGCAACAAATCCCGAGCCAGGCTCCCAATGAATCCGCCCTTCCGGCCGCCACTTCGGCAGCGATCAAAGCCACCCCTGTCATCGGCCCAACTGCCGAATCGCTTGCAAGCAAGCCCATTCCCGATCAAGCAGTACCTGCTGTTGAGCCAACCACTGACGCAGACGGTAGTACCTCCGAACTGATTGCAACTGCCACGTCCCACACGCAGTCTCCGCCCGGCGCCGACCCTGGACCCATGCAGGCATCCGATGGGACATTTGAGCAAACAGAGTTGTTGCCCGATACCGATACCGGCGATCAGGGGGAACCTGTCGCAGGCAAAAAAACCGTCATAACAGGCGAGCCGGCGCCTTCGCCACACACCAAGGTAGAGGCGCCGGCTAAGGCGGTCATCACTTCACTGCATTCGGCCCAGGCAAATCAACCCGCCGAGAGCAGTACAACGCCCGCTGAGCAGTTGCTCGCCCCAAAGGCCCCTTCCACTCCCGGAAATACGACAGCGCAACTGCCAAACAGCCCATCTGCCGACCTGGGCGATCAAGCGTCTCGGTCCCCGCAGTATGCACCGATTAGCTCCGAAAAACCCTCACAGGCTGCCGACTACGAAGCTGCTATCGACCGCAAGCCCCTTCCGGACAAAACCCAACTTCCTGCCGTACAGTTAAAGAATACATCCGGCGTCGGGACGGCCCCTGTCAAATCCGTCGCACAAAAAGCGGCCCCAACCGGCACTGGGGCATTTTCGTCTCAGGCAGATAATCCCGGCAGTCTGCTGTCGAGTGGCGACGGACCTGCGAACACAGAGACCGGCGAGCAGGCGCTGGTCGGCAATACCGCCCCTGGCGATATCGCGGAACAATCGCCGGCCTCCCCCGAATCCACAAGGCCCGCAGCTAATGCCGATTCGCATCCTTCTGTCGCCGAGCAGATACAGGACTCCGTCCGCACCTCCCTCAGTGCGGGTTCGCGACAGATCGTTATTCAGCTCAATCCGCCTGAACTTGGCAAGGTCAGCATAACATTTCGCGAAGATGCCCATGGTGTCACCGGGCTCTTGCAGGTTGATCAGCCGCAGACCAGACGCCAACTGCAGCAGGCATTGCCTGAGATTATCCAAAACCTTCAGGATAGCGGCGTTGGGATAAAGAGGATCGAGGTTCAATTAGCAGACCAGCAACAGCAGTATAATCCGAAGGATCAGTCGGCAGCCGCCGGGCAGGATGCCTGGTCCGGACGGCACAGTTCGTCGAATTTCCAGTCTCACAGAGACAATACTCCTTACAATGAGTGGCTGGCGAATATTGACCCCGTCACGGAATTTACCGAAGCCCACCTGCAATTTGCCGACAACTCCATAAATATGCTCGCGTAAAGAGTTTCTTAAGAAATAAATGATCTTATTGGTTTCAGGCCATCCTTAACTCGAACAATTGGCGTAGAGATGGTGGATATTACCGCAACTATAGAAAAAGCCGCCCAACATCATCAGGCCGGGCGCCTTGAGCAGGCCGAAGTTCTCTATAAAATGGTCACACAAAGACACCCGGACCATTCTTCCGCATTGCATTGCCTCGGAATAATAGCCTGCCAGCGGGGCCGATACAATTTGGCTGCTGAATTTGTCGCCAAAGCGATAACAGCAAATCGGCGGATACCCCAATTCCATAACACTCTCGGGGTCGCTCTTGCGGCCGTAGGAAAAACGGAAAAGGCAATCGGCGCTTATCGGCGGGCTATCTCGCTAAAGCCCGATTATGCCGAGGCCTACGCCAACATGGCCGACACTCTCCAATCGCAAGGTCATTATTC
>QNBS01000185.1 GCA_003644175.1 Planctomycetota bacterium
CGCCGGGCGGCGGCGGCGGAGCGGGGCGAGGTGGTGGGGGACCTGGACGCGGTGGAGCGACCCGTGGCGGCGGATCTGGGCGAGGCGCACCGGCGCCGGCGGCCAGGCCTGCACCCGCAGATGCACCGGTCAAGCCCGAAGCGCCCGAAGTGCCCGCAGTGCCGAGTGATGCGGCTTCGACAAAGCCGCCGGCGACTACTGAAGGTGAGCAGACAGCACAGAGCTGATAACAGTTTTTCGTAGAGGGTATGTATTATGGCATTGATGCCGAAGAGAGTGAAATATCGCAAGCAGCAGCGAGGCAAGATGAAGGGTAATGCCGGCCGAGCCAACTTTGTGGCGTTCGGTGAATACGGGCTGCAGGCGCTGGAGAGGCACTGGATAACGGGCAGGCAGATTGAGGCCGGCCGAATCGCGGCGACCCATTACCTGCATCGTGAAGGAAAAGTGCATATTCGCATTTTCCCGCACCACTCGTACACGGCCAAGCCGCTGGAAACACGAATGGGTAAAGGAAAGGCCGAAATCGCCGGATGGGTCGCGCGCGTCAAGCCCGGAACCATTCTTTATGAAATCGGCGGCGTTTCGGAGGAAGTGGCCAAGGTGGCGCTGCTAAGAGTCGCCCACAAGATGCCCATCCGGTGCAGATTTGTAACTCGAAGACATTCACTTGGATAAGTGGAGAAACGATGAAGGCTTCAGAATTACGGGAATTGAGATCCGATGAGCTTTCCGACAAGCTTGACGACCTTGTAAAGCGGCTGTTTTCGATTCGGGCCCAGGCGGTCACCGAAAAGCTCGAGGACACCAACGCCGTTAAGAACGTCAAGCGGGATATTGCGCGGGTAAAGACAATAATGCGCCAACAAGAATTAAAGGGTTCCTGAGGCATATGGAAGAAACCACCCAGCACAAAACCAGGCAAGCAGTTGTCGTCGGTAAGAGCGGCGACAAGAGCATTAAGGTTCAGATTGATTACAAGATCAAGCACCCTATGTACGGCAAGTACATCAAACGCCGGACCAGGCTGGGCGTTCACGATGAGAAGAATATGGCGGGCATCGGCGATGTCGTCGAGATCGCCGAGTGCAGACCGATCAGCAAGACCAAGAGCTGGCGTCTTGTGAAGGTCCTGAAAAAGGGAATTATTGAGTAAAGGAACAACACGGTGATTCAGCAGGAAACGATGTTGAATATAGCCGACAACAGCGGCGTCAAGACAGCGCAGTGCATCAAGGTGCTGGGACGCGGCGGCGCGCGGAAAGGCAAATGCACACGACCGACGGCGACTGTCGGCGATATTGTTTGCGTTGCGATCAAGAAGCACCTTCCGAACTGTCAACTTGACGACAAGAAGGTTCACAAGTGTGTGATCATCCGCACGAAATATCCTGTTCGCAGGACGGACGGCAGTTATGTGCGGTTTGACAGCAATGCGGCGGTGATGATCGATCCCGAAGGAAACCCCATCGGGACCCGTATCTTCGGCGCCGTCGCCCGGGAACTTCGTGAAAAGAACTTTATGAAGATCATCTCGCTTGCCGGCGAGGTGGTTTGAAAATCGACAACAAGGTTAAAAGACGCTAAGTGAGCAGGTTGGAAGAGTTCGATTATGGCCAGGCATGTAAGAAAAGGTGAAACGGTTGAAATCATAGCCGGCGACCACAAGGGGTCAACCGGCAGGGTCATGAAGGTGATGCCCGACAAGCAGCGGGTTCTTGTCGAGGGGCTCAACCTTGCTTACAAACACGTGCGTCCGTCGCAGCGGAATCCGCAGGGCGGCCGGATTCGTGTCGAGAGGCCCATCCATATCAGTAATGTTTTGCCCGTGAACCCGAAGAGTTCGCAGGGCACAAGAGTGCGTTTTACAACCGACGCCAAGGGCGTTAAGAAGAAAGTCGCCGCCGCCGGCGGCGACATTGCGGTTATAAAGAAAGCAAAAAAAGACAAGTGATCTTGATTTGATGTGAAGGTTTGTTCGGATGTCGCGTTTGAGAGATATATACAAGTCTAAGGTAATACCGGCCATGCAGGAGAAGTTCGGTTACAAGAGCGTTATGGCCGTACCCAAAATGGAAAAAGTGGTTGTGTCCATGGGTGTCGGCAAGGCCGTCGCCGACAAGAAGTTTCTGGACAGCGCCTTGAAGGATCTGACGGTTATTTCCGGTCAAAAGCCGCTGATCTGTCCGGCCAAAAAGAGCGTGTCGAACTTTAAGGTTCGACAGGGCGCGCACACGGGCTTGAAAGTTACGCTTCGCAAGGAGCGAATGTATGAGTTTATGGATCGCCTGATCAACCTCGCTATTCCGCGGGTAAAGGACTTTCGGGGACTGAACCCCAAGAGCTTCGACGGCAGGGGGGACTATTCGATGGGCCTCCAGGAGCAAAGTGTCTTTCCGGAAATTGACCCGGGCAGGATCGAGAATACGCAGGGTATGAATATTACGTTTGTAACAACGGCAAGAACCGACGAAGAAGGACGCGAGCTTCTAAGGCTCTGCGGCATGCCGTTTAGGGATTTATGATACACGTGTAATTGGAGTTTGTAAATGTCGACCAAGGCGCTGGAAAACAAGGCCGAAAAAAAACCGAAATACCGAAGCAGAGGTTATACTCGCTGCCGGATATGCGGCAGAAGCAGGGCGGTGTATCGCAAGTTCAAAATCTGCCGAATCTGCTTCAGGACCATGGCCAACGCCGGCAAGATTCCCGGCGTTCGGAAGGCAAGTTGGTAATCGAGATTGACGAAACGCTTGAATTGTGAATGTGAGCCTGTCATAGCGGAGCAAAATAGATGAGTCTGAGCGATCCGATAGCGGATATGTTGACAAGGATACGCAACGCCGGCCGAACGGGCAAACCCGAAGTCAGGGTGCGGGCGTCCAAAATATGCCGGGGCGTAGCCGAAACGCTGAAAAGTGAAGGTTATATCGAAGACTACGACCGGATTGACGACGGAAAGCAGGGCCTGATTCGGATCAAGCTGAAATACTCCGAAGACGGAGACTTTGTGATAACCGAGATCAAGAGAGTGAGCAAGCCCGGAAGACGTGTTTACAGCAGTGTTGCCGATCTGCCCGATGTATTAGGTGGCTTGGGAATCACAATTGTTTCAACAAGCAGGGGCATAATGAGTGACAGAAACTGCCGCAAAGCCAACATCGGCGGCGAATTGATTTGTATGGTGAGCTGATGAGTCGCATAGGAAAAAAACCCATAGAAATCCCGCAGGGAGTTAAAGTCGAGCAGAAGGGCAAGACCGTCAAAGCAACCGGTCCTTTAGGGACCCTTCAGGTCGATTGTCATCCGCTGATCGACGTCAAGGTGGATGCCGGCGCCGGCCGGATCGTGGTAACTAACCCCGATATTGCCGACAGGGAGAGAAGGGCTCTGCACGGCACGACGCGAGCATTGCTCAACAATCTCGTTCTCGGCGTCAGCAAGGGATTCAAACGCCGTATGCAGATTTTCGGCACGGGCTACAATCTCAAGGAGCAGGGCGGCAAGCTTGTGCTCCAGGTGGGTTATTGTCATCCGGTCGAAATGAAAATTCCACAGGGGGTAAAGGTGGACATCAAGGTCCCGGCAACCCGGGGAAACGATGTGCCGGCGTCGTTTGTTCTGGCGAGTCCTGACAAACAGCAGTTGGGTCAGTTCGCCGCAGAGATACGAAAAGTTCGTCCTCCCGAGCCTTACAAGGGCAAGGGCATTCGGTATGCCGATGAAGTGGTTCGGCGAAAGGTAGGTAAGGCGTTTGCTTCCGGCGCCTAAGCGGGCCGGCAAGACTGGTCTGTCGGCAAAAGTCGCCGAGCATGTAGAATACGCGTCGGTTACACAGGTTGGGAATAGATTAATGCGGTTGGATAAAATAAAAAAAGCGAAAGTCAGACGAAAGTATCGTGCTCGAAAGAAAATATTCGGCAGCCCCGAGCGTCCGAGGCTTTCGGTGTTTCGTACGAGCCGGCACATTTACGTACAGATAATCGACGATTATGCCGGAGTAACGTTGGCGTCGGCGAGCACACGGTCCAAAAGCCTGCGCGGCGACATAGGCAACGGAGGCAACATTGCCGCCGCTGTTGCGGTGGGCAAAGCCATCGCCAGGCAGGCTATGGGCGTGGGAATTCAGTGTGTCAGTTTTGACAGGAATCGGTATCGTTACCACGGCCGGGTCAAGGCGCTGGCCGACGCCGCCCGAAAAGCGGGGCTTGTGTTTTAACGGGACGTTCGATGCAGAAGGCATGAACAGGAATTGGAGATAAAAGTTGGCGGAACAAGCAATTAAACCGGCGATGCAGGGCGAACAGATACTGGAAGACACCGTCGTCAAGGTCTTTCGATGTTCCAAGGTGGTCAAAGGCGGACGACGGTTCAGCTTTGCGGCGTTGGTGGTCGTCGGCGATCGAAACAATACCGTAGGTATCGGCTACGGCAAGGCCAACGAGGTGCCGCCTGCCGTTGAAAAAGCGGTCAAGGACGCCAGGAAAAACCTTAACCGGATATCGCTGGTGAACGGGACGTTGCCGCATAAAATAGTGGGCAAATGCAGGGCGACGAAAATAACAATGGTTCCCGCCAGCCCGGGCACGGGCGTTATTGCAGGCTCCAGCGCCCGCGCAGTGCTCGAATATGCCGGCGTGCGTAACGTGCTGACCAAGGTTAACGGCAGCACGTCGGCCAAGAACGTTGTAAAGGCCGTCATGGACGGTTTGATGAAGTTGCGCGATAAAGAAGCGGTCCAGGCCCTTCGTGGCGTAGAGATATAAGTTTTCAAAAAGGTGGTGATATCCAGGATGTTGAGCAATGAAATAACTTCGATTGCCGGTGCTTACAAAAAGCGCAAACGTCTGGGCAGAGGCAAAGGGACCGGGCACGGCAAGACCTGCGGCCGCGGACACAAGGGCTGCGGAAGCCGCCCGGGCAGTTCTGCACGCCCGACCTACGAAGGCGGCCAGATGCCGTTGTTCAGGAGACTGCCCAAGCGCGGTTTCAACAACTACAATTTTGCCGGGCGATACGAGATCGTCAACGTGTCGCAGCTTGAGAGGTTCTTCAGCGACGGTGCGGTGATCAGCGTTCAGGAACTCGTGGCGGTCAATCTTATCGACAGCGCCGGCAGTCGGGTCAAAATCTTAGGCGACGGCGAGTTAACGAAGAAACTGGACGTGGCGGCTCACAAATTCAGCAAGAGCGCCGAGCAGAAGATATCGAACTGCGGCGGCACGGTGAAGATCGTCGCCTGAATGACAGGGACTGTAAAGGGAAACAGGGAATGCTTCGAACGGTAGCTAACA
>QNBS01000186.1 GCA_003644175.1 Planctomycetota bacterium
CTGTTGCGGAAACAACATTTGTCATTCCCGCGAAAGCGGGAATCCAGACTATTCGCACTGGATCCCCGCTTTCGCGGGGATGACAGCGGCCATTTTTTCTTTCCGCAACAGGAACTAATTAAATCGACTGAAAAGGCGACAGGCTTGAGATTAAGCCAAAAGATTTGTGTCCCTTATCGGACAGAGTGATTAATGAGCCGGATCCTTTTGCCGATTCTGCTGATCGGGCATTGCAAAACGGGGCGTACAGCCTTATGATTGCCGAGCTATGAGGATTAATGCAGAGATAATCAGGAAATATTCGCTGGAAGAGGTTGCTCTCCTGGTCATGTTTGCTTTTGGGCTGCTGATTGCGGGCCTGATCGTTGTCCGCCGAAGCCGCATCGAGATGTCCGAGCCTGTCCAACTGCCCTACAGCGGCCTTTCGCTGTCGCTTCCGGCGGGTCCCGGCTGGGAATGGGAAGGGTTCGCAGGCTGGTCGTACGCAACAACCAATGAATTCAACCTCAGTAAACGCCTGCTCGTCGGCAATAAGATTGCCGCCGGCGTCCATTGCCGCTATCTTCTGGCGTCGCCTGAAACTGATCCCGAGCAGGTGCTGACAGACAGACTGAGCGCCGCGACTCTGCAGGAGGTCCGTTCAGGCCGGATCGTCAATGATGTCGCCATCCATTGGGTACAGATCGCCGACACGTTTCTGGGTGTTGCGTCCCTTGACCACGGAAGGATGCTGGAGGTCATGGTCAAGGCGCCGGCCGAGCATCGGCTGGCGGACAAAGTCTTTCGGCTGGTCGCCGAAAGCGTTGTGTTCGAGTCCGACAAACTCATATCTCAAGGCGTTGACTTCATCCAACGCTTCAGGAGCCAGGGTCTCGCCGATATCCGTCAACAGCAAAACGCCGCTGACAGCGAGAGCGTATACCTCATCAATGACGCCGGGGATAAGCCTGCGGGATTTCAAATCGAGATTTTCCGAAGGAGTGCGGAAGGCGGCGACTGGAGCAGTGTGGCCGTTGAAAGAATCCACTACACCGTCGGCACAAGAGGCCAAACCAGCAAGAGTCATTTCGAATGCACAGACCGCCTTGACCGGTTCATCTGGCGAAGCGATCGCACGATCCGGCGTGCGCGGCGCGCAATAACCACCGAAATCGAATTAACCGGCGACGGATACATGAAGATCCGCCGCGCGACGTCCTCAAAGGAGTTGACTTACCGGCCCGCCGACGGCGCCGTCCCCGAAATCCTCATCGACCGAATCGCGCGTGCTTTTCTGGATGCGTATGAAAATGGGGCTGTCATCGACCTTATATTAGCCGACGGAGCGATCGTACCGGCTGTGATTTCCACCGTTGGCGCCTCCCTGGATACCGAGAACAAATGGGGCGCGGCATATTCGGTCCGCGTCCGGTTCCTTCTCGGCGGGGACGCATATGTGCAAAGTTACTTTGACTTCGAGAAGAACCTCGTGGGCAAAATAGACAAGAGCCGAAGGGTGCTTTACTGGCACAAGTCCGACCGAAAGACGCTGGCTGAGACCTTTGATAATATCGAAAGGCATCTCGGTCCGCCCCCTGTCGGTCGATAGGAGTATTAGAGCTAACGTACAGGCAAGGAGACATTGATGAGCGAGCAGATTTATGATTGTATAATCGTCGGCGCAGGTCCCGCCGGGTTAGGCGCCGCACTCTATTCGGCAAGAGACCGGTTCAAGACGCTGATTCTGGAGAAATTCTATCCCGGCGGCCAGATCGCCACCACCGACCGGATTGAAAACTACCCTGCCTTTGACAATATATCGGGCCCGGACCTGATAGAAAAAATGACCAACCAGGTTACCGGCTTCGGCGCCGAGATAAAGGGCGGAGCGGAGGCGACTTCCCTAAAGAAACTGGACGACGGAAATATTCAGGTAATGTGCGATGAAGATTCGTATACTGCAAGGGTAGTGATTCTGTCGCCGGGAAGCTCGTATCGCAAATTAGGCGCACCCGGAGAGGAGGAGTTTAGAAACGCCGGCGCCGGCGTGAGCTATTGCGGGACGTGCGATGCGCCGTTTTTTAAGGGCAGGAAGGTCGTCGCCGTCGGCGGCGGCAACACCGCGATTGAGGAAACCCTGCATTTGGCGAAATTTGCCGCCGAGGTTACGATGGTTCATCGCAGGCAGGAATTTCGTGCGGCAAGGGTCCTGACCGAAGAACTGATGGCCAAAGTCAGTGAGCCGGATTCGAATCTGAAGCTGAAACTCGATTCGGTTGTTACGGCGATTGAAGGCGAAGGAAAGGTCCAGTCGGTCAAGATAAAGAATGTCAAGACCGACGAAATAGCCGACTTTGCCTGCGACGGGGTGTTTATCTTCATCGGCATGGAGCCCAACACCGGCTTTTTGAAGGATTTTGTGGAATTGTCCGAGCACGGTTTTATCAAGTGCGACTGTGCCTACCTGCGCACGGCGGTGCCGGGCGTGTTTGTCGCCGGCGACTGCAGGGTGGGGGCGGCGATGCAGCTTATTACCGCCGTCGCCGACGGAGTAAACGCAGCCATGTGGATGAAGCAATACTTCCGCGACCCCAACTGGTGGAACGAAGCGGTATCGGACATACTCCAGCCCGGTGGCTGGTAACAACCCGCATCTGGGCCAAATAGGCAGCACAGCGTCCGATAAAGAGCTGATGGCCGCTATTTTCCTTGAAAATATTGATATTAATTTGTTTACCTCGAACTATTAGGCGATATAATGATTATGATTTTAAGTAGGAATCTGCAGAAAAATCGCAAAAAAGGCAAGAACATTAAGGCAGAAATCTAATGCTGGCAGAATTTCGAGTGTCAAATTTCAGGTCTTTCAAGGACGAACAGGTTCTGAGCCTGATAGTGAGTTGTCCAGAATCCGAAGGAAGCAACTCGCTCAAGGTGGGCAAGTACCATATTCTCAAGACTGCTGCAATTTATGGCGCAAATGCCTCCGGCAAGAGCAATCTTATTAGAGCTTTGAGTTGTATGCAACATGTTGTGCAGAATTCTGCAGGATACAAGTCAGGAGAAAAGTTACCTGTCGTGCCATTTCTATTTGACGAGCAAACCAGAAAGCAGCCATCCAGTTTTGAAATGACATTCTTCATTGACAATGTCAGACACCAATACGGTTTCAGTGCAACCGCGGAGAAGATTCACGATGAATGGCTTCTGGTTTACCCCACGGGAAGACGGCAGACCTGGTTTGAGAGATGGATGGACGATAAGAGCGGCAAGGCTCAGATCAAGTTCAGCGATACATTTCTTAAGGGAAACAAGAATGCGCTGTGGTCTAAAGTCAAAGATAACTCGTTGTTTCTATCGGTGGCAACTCAGTGGAATCATGAACAGTTGTCGAGAATCTATGAGTGGGTAGGTTCAAGGATTCGGGAGTTGCCTCCCCTTGCAGTGGGAAGAAGGCTGACGGATGAATTGCTGTTCGATGAGAAACGAGAAGCAAAGGGTTCCGGGTTTTACAGGACGGCGATTGAGGTTTTGAAGAAAGCCGATCTGGGTATAACAGACATAGATATAGAAAAGGCGGCCGTGGAACAATTGAGAATACCGGACGAGTTTCCAGAAAAAGTAAAGGAGCAACTTGTCGAGCAGTTCAGAGAGAGTCCTCCTTACTTTGTTACAGCATATCACCACATGAAGTCTACCGGACGGAAATACCCCTTGAATTTTGAGGAGGAATCAGAAGGCACCAAAAACTTCTACTCATACCTTGGGCCTTTGGTCAAGTCTGTAAGCTTCGGTTACACTATTCTCAGGGATGAGCTTGAGTCCAGCCTGCATCCGCTGCTTACACGAGAGATAGTTGAGACTGTAAGGGACAATGAACATGACGGCGTCAGTGCCCAGTTGATATTTACCACCCACGATACAACCCTGCTTGATCCAGAGTTATTTGGGCGTGATCAGATATGGTTTACAGAAAAGGACGAATCAGGGGCGACCCAATTGTATTCCCTGGCTGATTACAGAGAAAAGCCTCGTAAAGGCGAAGCGATGCAGAAGAGGTATCTTGCCGGACGTTACGGAGCAGTGCCCATTATTGAAAGGTTTGATTTGCGTGGGGCGAAGAAATAGGACAAGAAGTCTTAAGCGGGCCAAACCTTACCTTGAACCTCGCAGCAGGATTCTGATTGTCTGTGAGGACGCTAAATCTTCGCCCCGTTATTTCATGCACATCAGAGATAAGCTCAGGCTTCATCCGGTTGAAGTGTCAGTTTGCGGCAGAGAGTGCGGCAGTGCGCCAATAAACGTGGTGGATCATGCTATCGCAAGAAAAATATCTGTCAAGACAAGTCCTGTTAGAGATGAGTACGATGACATCTTTTGTGTCATCGATATTGATACACACACGACTCTGGATGCAGCGATCAATAAGGCAAGGGATCATAGATTATCAATCATTCTGAGCAACCCTTGCTTTGAGTATTGGTATATTCTGCATTTTAGGAGAACGGGTTCTGCTTATCATGCAAGCAGTGCGGTCGTCTCGGATCTTAAGAACGATTTCCCAAATTACGACAAAGGTAATGCCGAAATATTTGAGGCTATCTATCCGGAGACGGATACTGCGATTGAAAGGTCCAGGGAAATTCTCAGATCACAGCACCATGACAATGAGGACTTAAGACAATGCAATCCGTCAACGCATGTTCATCGTGTCGTTGGGCGCCTTAAGGAAGTTTCTGTGATGTAAGTCAGAGAAAGTTACACATAGGAAATGTGGATTTCACATGAACTGATTGTCTGGTCCTGATGCTAAAAGTGAAGATATCGGCCCATCTTGGACATCTAACCATTGCGGCGGGCCCAATAGATTGTTAAACTACATTTTTTGTGGCTATGGCACATATATCGGGAGAATGGTCATGCGAACACGACGATTGGGGCAGACCGATCTTGAGCTTACGACGATAGGTATGGGTACGTGGGCGATCGGCGGGCCCTGGGAGTTTGGCTGGGGGCCGCAGGATGACGAAAATTCCGTGGCGGCGATAAGGACCGCGATTGAAAGCGGCGTCAACTGGATAGATACCGCGCCTGCCTACGGTTGCGGGCATGCCGAGGAGGTCGTCGGCATGGTCCTGAAGGAGCTGCCCGAAAGGCCGATCATTGCCACCAAGTGCGGCCTCTTGTGGAACGAAAAACGCGAGAAGGTGACGTGTCTGAAGAAAGACAGTATCCTTGCCGAATGCGACGCCAGCCTCAGAAGGCTCGGCGTTGACGTGATCGACCTCTACCAGATGCACTGGCC
>QNBS01000187.1 GCA_003644175.1 Planctomycetota bacterium
ACTGTCATGTTGTCGATATCACCGCAGAACTCACATCAGCGGTGATATCGACAACATGACAGTTGCCCTGCGTCTCAACATTGATCCTGCATGTTTTCACCATACTTAATATCATAAATCCTTATCCCATATTGTCAAGCCGAAACAAAGCCTCGTACATTTTTTTGCCTTGAGAAAACGCGCCCGGCAGGCTACAATCACCCCCAACGACCTTGTAGGGGCGACCCCACGTGGTCGCCCAAAACGTAGCGGCGGCGTCTCGCCCGCGATAATGCCCTGAAACGGCAAAACAAAACGACTCGGAACAGCAGGGTGGCCCTTGCCCCACCGAGAAAACTGAATGGAGAACAAAAATGGCCAATATCTACATCGGAGTAAACAACGAATTCGTCCGACACGCAGACAAGAATTTCGAATTCGCCTGCGCCAAGGCCGCCGAATTGGGCTATGAATACGTCGAGCCCATGGTCCACTGGGGCCGCGAACTCCTGAGCGAAGCCGGCTACTTCCACAGCGTATCCATGCTCGACGACCCTCTTCGCCTCAAAGACGCCTGCGAAAAAGCCGGCGTCAAAATGTCGGGCCTGTCGGCGCACACCCCGCTGACCAAGCCCGAAGTCGGCGTCGAGTACCTCAAGCAGGCCATCCGCTTCGCCGCCGAATGCGGCGCGCCCGTCGTCAACACCGACGAGGGCCCAAAGCAGCCCTGGACCAGCGAGTTAGAGGACTGTATCCTGATCAAGTACACCCTTACCGAAGCCGTCAAGGTCGCCGAACGCCGCGGCATCGTCATCGGCATCGAGCCTCACCAGCAGTACAGCAAGACCCCCGACGGCCTCGACCGCATCTACAGCCTCGTCAACTCGCCCGCCATCGGAATCAACTTCGACACCGGAAACAGCTACCTAAGCGGCGAAGACCCCGCAAAATGGCTCGAACACGTACTCGACCGCCTCGTCCATCTCCACGCCAAGGACATCTCAATCGCCCAGTCAGAAGACGAACGCGGAAAAGTAACCGGAACCCCCGTAGGCTGCGCATGCGGCGAAGGGGTAATCGACTGGAAGGCCATAATCGCCCTCTGCAAAAAGGCGCCCCGAGACATAGTAATGAGCGTAGAATGCGGAACAATAGAGCAAGCCCAAAAAAGCGTCCAGCACCTGAAGTCATTATTATAACCGCGCGACGGAGCCCCCTCATCTTGCACCGCAGGGGAGGCCCCACATGGTCGCCCCCCGCGTACCTTAAATTATTCCGAATGCTGATAATGTGTTAGCCGAAGGCGTAACCAGGCTTCTCAGGGACAAGGCGGACCTCAACTTTATAATGAAGTACACCGGCAATGCGGTTGAGCATCTGAAGGCTGTGGCCGCTGTAATCAGCATCCTCTAAGCGACTGATAACCGATTGTGTGGTTCCGACGAGATTTGCAAGTTGTTTCTGGCTC
Organism: Planctomycetota bacterium; assembly: GCA_003644175.1. Classification (GTDB taxonomy): domain Bacteria; phylum Planctomycetota; class Phycisphaerae; order Sedimentisphaerales; family Anaerohalosphaeraceae; genus B28-G16. The sequence goes on from QNBS01000187.1 coordinate 1,448, forward strand.
AGGTCCGCCTGTTTTCTGATATTATAGATCTGCACCGCGATATCCAGTGCTTCATGTTCTTTCTTCAGGGATTCGAGTCGTTTGGGCTTGCCTTTTATGTATCGGCCGTGCAGAATCTTCACAGCGTCCTTTGTGGTTTTTCTTTTGGCCATGATCATAACTCTCCTGTATATGTGTGAGCTTTCTTGTCCTTGGTGTAATTAGTGGCATTCTTTATAGCTCTATCAATTTCTTTGCCAGGGACTTTTCTCTCTTTGGTGCAGCCGTGCGACAGAAGCACGACGTTTTTGCCCTGGAAGCAATATAATATACGGTAATTTACATTCTTATAGCCGGCTCGCAACTCATAAATACCATCTCGTAATGAATCGCATATGGGTCGTCTCAGGTCATAGCCCTTTTCCTTAAGTAGTTCGATCCGCGCGATACATTTATCCTGAACTTTACCCGGCAAACCATCGAGCCAGGCGAGCAACGGCACGGTTCCGTCTTTCTCCTGATATATAACAATGTTAGTTTTCGGCATCCTTACCTCTTAATATACTATCGCATATTTGCGATACCAGTTCAAGCAAATTCTGAAAAAAACTAAAATTTTTTTCTTGGCTCCGTTTTCTGGGCGACGACGGCTTTGAAAACAAAAAGATGCATAGCCCTCTTAAGATTTCTTATCCGAAGATTCCTTTGGGGAATTTAGAATCTGTGCATTCTGGACACCAGTATTCGTCCGCACGTTGTGAATATCCGCCTTCACTCAACACGATAATCCTGCCGCACTTGTTACACTTGGTAGGATCATAGTCAGGAGGGTTTTCGAGCTTCTCAAAGTTGTATTCATTAGTGCCGGACTCCACATACATCTCAAGTTCGGACTCAAAATCCTCTCTGCACTTTGCGCAAGTCTTCCAGTCGCCCTGATGGTCTTCGTTGTAGTGATAGCCACAAAGAGTATATCTGCTGTGATTTCTATAGCAGCTATTTCGCGCATATGAAAAAATGACGTATTGGTCCTCATCGTCACATATCCATTGATCGCAACACTCGGTCTTGGTGAGATTGCCGGTTTTGCCGCAGAGGCCACACCGGGGCACAGTCCGTCGCTTTGCAATCTTTTTCCTGCCTGCTTTCTTTGGTTTTCGTTTTGCCATTTTCACCTCGTTCAATTTATTGGGAAGCTATCATTTTTTTTGTTTAGGACGACGATTTTGTGTCTGAGCGTTTTAATTATCGCAAAATGCACCTCCTTTCGAGACACTGCGGACACCTTTGTTTCGATTATCAGCCGATCATGACTGCACCGACATAATAAGAAATCGAATTTCCTAACATGCTAATCAGGAATGCGTATTTCCATTTGAGTTCCTTAAAATCCATTCCCTGAAATATCTCACACAAGCTGACGACTTTAATCATAATCCCATCGGCCGCAACGATCAATGCCTCCGCCATCCACAGGCTCGGCAATGAGTGCAGGAGAGGCAAGAAAGCCACAAAATAGAGCACCAGGTTGCCGAAAAACAGAGCAAAAAACAACGGCTTTACAGACATATCAAAAAACAAGAGCAATAAGGTTACAAGACATACCTCTACCGTAACGGCACTGCCAAGAACCATAACAGAAGATATGCCGCCAATAGGATCAAATACTACGGGGTTGGCAAACGCAACCTTAGTCGAAAACAATACCATAAAAATGACAAAGATTTTTTTCATCTGTAAATTCTTTTCTATTTTATCGGCCGGGGGGTTTGCTTTGATGATTCATCTTCATCTGACATTTCCCGGTTAGATTGTTAAAAAGCATAAGAGGCTAAAAACGGGGTGTCAAGGGGGAATTTGGATTGACTATTTTCGATTGACGATTGAATAATGAGGGGTCGGACAGGAGGGAGGGAAAACAGGCGTGCCACACGCGGCATTGCATTGTTTCCCAACCGTTTCCACCCGCTGTTTTATTATGTCCTGGCTTAAATCCAAAAAACCCTGTTTTTCCTGTAACATTAACCATACAATCGCGTCTGTAGTATAGTGAAAAGCATTATTTCGTGTTTTGATGGTCAGTTTTTGGGGGGAAGGCCGTTAGAAAACAGGCCCGATCCCGACGTGTCGGGATAGTTGAGCAATGATATACGGCGTTATATGTAGCCTTCACGGACTGGCCGATACAAAAAGAGCTAAGACAATTAAAGCAGCAATAATCCGGCGATTCAATTAGTTTGGGGCGCCAAACGTAAACGGCTCCGGGAGCGGCAAAAAAAGGAATAATAGAGCATGGCACAGGAGAAAAAAATGACTGCATTTTTGAGAGTATCTGCTTTGTGCGTAACATTGTCGGCGTTGACCGTATTTGCGGGCTGTTCTAAAAAAAGCGATAGCTGGCTCGTTGGTAAATGGGCCTTCGACCCGGAAGCGACAAAAGCAAATCTGCCGGCGGATAACAAAGCTAAGGGCGTTCCGGATAGTGTAGCGCAACAGATGGGTTTGCAGCTTACAACTCAGCTTATGAATCAGATGAATAACATTAAGCTTCAGATTACCGCTGAAAAGGTTACTTCCATATCAGCAAACGGAACAGAAGAATCCAATGCCTACAAAATCATCAAGAGACCTGACGCAAACACCTTGGTTGTAGAGGGCAAAGACGGCGAAGTTAGCACATTTATTAAATCCGGGAAGTATCTTTGTATTCCCACCACAGGCGCTGTGCAATTTAAGATGTACTTCAAACCGGTGAATTGACGCAGCTTTCGTTCCTGTTTTATTAAAGCGAAGCCAACCCAGGGCGTTCAACGAGGCAGTCCAGAAGGGCGGCTGCCCGTCGATTCCGCCGACGGCATTTTGAGATGAATAATGCCCCATTTGCCGGGATCGGGCGACTTTGGCCAATACATGTGTACGTTACGTGGCCGTGAAGGCCCGGTTTATCGGACCTTTGGCGGTGGGCAGGGGCAGTCGGAGCAGAGATATCGTGTTTTCTGCGACGATTTCAAGGATTATTTGATTATTTGCCATTTTTTTCATTGACCGGCCGGCCAGAGAGGCCTATTATCTTCGGCTCCAGTGCCGAAAGTCGCTCATGCGGGGCTTACGGCAGGGCGACCGAAAAAAAATGAAAAAATTCTGTTTTTTGGATTGACGATAGAATTCATTAGCGTACAATAAAGGGTTCCAGTGGGCAAGCGAGAACTTTGGCCGCTGTTTCTTTCGTCCGGAGCGAGACAATGAACCGGGCAAAATGCTCTTTGAAAAGTTAACAGTCGATAACCACTTGAAGCAGCGAAAGTGCAGAGTTGCGGGCCTTATTCACGTTCGGCCCGGACTCTTAAAAGTGTACAGCCCGAGTTCAACCTCGGGCGCACTAATTGTACTTTTGTTGCGTGAGCAAAAGTCAGTTGATTCTCTTTCGAAGAATTCCTGCCGTTTCGACGGTGGGATTCAACGATATAAATTGAAGAGTTTGATCCTGGCTCAGAACGAACGCTGGCGGCGTGGCTAAGACATGCAAGTCGAACGGACCATATGATTGAGTAATCGAGATTATGGTTAGTGGCGAAAGGGTGAGGAATGAATAGGTAACGTACCCCGAAGTCCGGGATAGCGTCTGAATGCTTCGGCATTCTTCCGAAAGGGGCGGTAATACCGGATGATATCATCGCATTTGAGTGCGGTGATCAAAGATTTATCGCTTTGGGAGCGGCCTATTTCCTATCAGCTTGTTGGTGAGGTAACGGCTCACCAAGGCTACGACGGGTAGCGGGACTGAGAGGTTGACCCGCCACATCGGGACTGAGACACTGCCCGGACCTCCACGGAGGGCTGCAGTAACGAATAT
>QNBS01000188.1 GCA_003644175.1 Planctomycetota bacterium
ATATTATGAGCAATACAAACATACCCGTGTTGGGCCACGCCGACGGCATTTGCCATGTATATGCCGACAGCGCCGCGGATATGGATATGGCTGTTCGCATTACGGTGGATTCGAAGTGTCAGTACACCGCCGTCTGCAATGCCGCCGAGACCCTGCTTGTTCACCGCGCCATTGCAGAGGATTTTCTGCCTCGTATCAAGAAAGCATTGGAAGAAAAAGATGTCCAGCTTCGCGGCTGTGAAGAAACATGCAGGATAATAGACGTCAAGCCTGCAACAGATCAGGACTGGCGAACCGAGTACCTTGATCTTATTCTGTCCGTGAAGGTTGTAAGCAGCCTGGACGCCGCCGTCGAGCATATCAACAAATACGGCTCGGGCCACACAGACGCCATTGTGACGCAGAACAAGGAAAACGCCGCCAAGTTCATGGACCTTGTGGATTCTGCGGACGTATTCTTTAATTGCAGCACAAGGTTCAGCGACGGATTCCGTTTCGGCCTGGGCGCCGAAGTGGGCATAAGCACGAACAAAATCCACGCACGCGGGCCTGTGGGGCTGGACGGGCTGCTGATTTACAAATGGCGGCTGATCGGCAACGGCCAGATCGTGGGCGATTATTCCGGGCCGACGGGCGGAAAATTTACGCACAGAAAACTTAACAGGGAATACGGTTTGTAATGCGCGATTTCAGTCAATCCAAAAGAGTGGTTGTTAAGATCGGCACGAGCACGTTGAGTAAAGACGATGCGGTCGACACAGAGTACCTGCGCCGGATTGCCGCGCAGGTCGCTTCGCTTATCGCCCAGGGCAGGCAGGTCGTAATCATCACCAGCGGCGCCATCGGCATGGGAGCCGGTCGGTTGCAGTTGAAAGGACCCGTGGCGGACATGAAGATGCGTCAGGCGTGCGCGGCGATCGGGCAGCCGCTGCTGATGCAGGAATATCAGCGTGCGTTCGCCGAACACGACATCGCCGTCGCACAGGTGCTGCTGACCGCCGAAGTACTCAGCAACCGCAAGACCTATCTGAATCTTCGCAATTCCGTGGAGACCCTGCTCAAATTGGGCGTGGCGCCGGTCCTCAATGAAAATGACAGCGTCTCGACGGATGAGATCGGTTCGGCGTTTGGCGACAATGACAAACTCAGCGCCCTGGTCGCCAGCAAACTCGATGCCGACCTGTTGATCATGCTAAGCGACATTGATGCAATGTACGACCGGGACCCCCGAAAGCATGACGACGCCAAACCGATTCGCGCCGTTTTTGAGATTACCGATGAGATCATCCGCAGCGCGGGCAAGCGCGGCAGCAAGTACGCCACCGGCGGGATGAAGACCAAACTTGAGGCGGCTAAGATCGCCTCCTGCGCCGGCTGCAGAATCGTGCTGGCCGACGGCAGGACCGACAATGTTATCACGCGGATCATGGCCGGCGAAGAGATAGGCACGATATTCATGCCCAGGAGGAAACTGAGCAACCGCGCACGCTGGATACTCAACAGCGCCGCGGTCGGTACAATCAGAATCGACGACGGGGCGATGGACGCCGTCAGGAAGCGAAAAAGCCTCCTGCCCAGCGGCGTCACAGCGGTCGAGGGCGACTTCAAAGCCGACGCCGTCGTCATGCTAAACGACTCAGCAAAGGCGGTCTCCAGCCTGGGAAGCGCCGAACTGGCGAAGCTTGCGGGCAAACACAGCAGCGAAATACGCCGGATACTGGGCCCGGACCGCAAGGACGTCGTCGCCGTGCCCGAAGATATTGTCTTCCTGGACTATTAGCCATCGGCCCATATGGACGGTGATCGGGCTGAACCTCCTGTAAATAAAAAAACTATCCTCCGGAAAAATTTGCTATTGACACCGCCTAAACGAAGTGAGATCATATTGATGCGTTGGTCGATTTTTTAACCTTTCCGAAATCGACATGGTCAGGTCGCATCTGGAAGTGAACGGAAAGACATAATGAGACAGTTTCAGCCGGCGTTGGCGGTAATCAAAAGCGAGTATGGGTGAGGCGGCGCCCTTCGGTACTCGTGTCGAGTGTCCCTGGCATCCGCAAACGGGTTCGCCCCGCAGGCCGGCGTGATATGGAATCAGCCTGAGAAAAGGGGCGAGGAAGCCTGACACTTTCTAAGCAATAGAAATCTCAATACGACTATCGGCGGGCAAAGAGCAACACTCTTGCCCGCCTTTTTTATTGGGAGCAATGCTGTCAGATTTACAGATAGGCAATAGCATGGATACATTTCTTTATTGGGCGGTCGTAGTGCTTTACAGTGCGCTCGTCGTCTACATCGGTTATCGCATAAGGGCTGTCCATCGTTTGGAGGGTCAAACGGCAAGCCAGGCGGGTCTCGAATTCTGGATGGCCGGCCGCCAACTGCCCGGCTGGAGGCTCGGCATTTCGCTGACATCCGGCTGGCTCATGCTCGGATGGATAGGATTCGGGATGTCGCAGATATATATGTACGGCGCAACGGGCCTGTGGATTCTGCCCATCCCATGGTTCGTCCTGTGTTTCATCATTATCGTAATGGTCCCGTTCGTAAGGCGAATAGGGGCGGTGAGCCTGCCCCAGGTCATCGAGAAACGGTACGGACGACAGGCTCGCATGCTGGTCGCCGTTTTCTCGTTCGGCGTGTTCATCGCCTGGACCCAGGCGGAGTTGTTCATGGCCGGAGCGCTCATGGCGCCGTTTCTAAAAATTCCGCCGTGGGCGTGCATGACGCTTCTGGTCGTCCCGATCATCCTTTACACATATCTTGGCGGCTTCAGGGCGATTGTGACGACGGATATTGTGCAGTTCTTAATCATGGCTGTATTCATGGTCCTGCTTACAATCGCCGCCGTTGTCGCCGCATCCAGGGCAACCGGCGGCGACATCATAGGCGCTCTCAGGGAGGCGACGCCGCCCTGGTCCGGGCGCCGAGAGGTGTTTAATCCCTTCTTCCTCGGACTGATCTTTCCCGTTGTTCTGCTGGTCGGGTACTTGCCGGGCTGGATGATTGAGCAGGACCTCTGCCTGCGTCTGCAGGCGGTAAAAAGCACAAGAGAAGGCAGAAAGGGGGCCATACTCTCGCTTGTGCTGATTACCGTATTCATCCTGGTCCTGCCGGGCATTGCCGCCTTCTGTGCGATTGTGGCGTTTCCGGCCGCCGACGGCGCCGCGCCCGAGGCCATAGGAGCCGATGCGACGGGCATTATCTCGGCGTTTGTCGGAACCATGCCCCTTGCCTTGTCGCTTCTGATGCTCCTCGGCATCGTCGCATGTCAGATGTCCACGGTGGACACCTTCGCGAATGTCTCTGCGATGGCGATTGCTTACGACATCGTCGAACCGGTGCTTGTGAAGAAGAAAGGATCACCGAAGAATCGAATTCAGGTTGCAAGGTACATCTCGATCGGGTCGATACTGGCTGCCCTGTTTTGCGCATTTATCAGCGATAAACTCGGCGACGTTTATTACATTTCGTCCGGAGTGCTCTCGGCGTCGATAGCCGTGCCGGCGCTGTTTGTTTTCTGGCGGCCGACAACGCCGCCTGCAATGATGACGTCTTCCATTGTGGGGTTTATCGGGACAGTCGGGGGCTATTGGTGGGAGTACAAGTTCCTGCAGGCGGGCGACCCGGACGCCGCTCACTATTACGCCAATGAACTTCCCGCCTGGCTTCAGAACTCCTATGGATACCATTACATTGTCCTGGGAGTCGTCCTGTCGGCGGCAGCTATTGTTGCAGTCAGCCTTGTAACAAAACCGACCAGCGCTGAGTTGCTGGACAACCTCAAGGATGCCCCGATCGACGACTACGGCCGGTTCGTATCCAGCGTATTCGGCGAGGCCGGGTGACAGGAGGACTATTTTGAGATGGGGGGGTAATGTTAATAATAATTGAATGGAAGGAGTTAGTAATGAAGAAGTTGATTTTTGTGTTGAGCGTAATGCTTCTGGTTGGTCCGGCGGTCGGGCGCGCCGACGAAGTCGCCTTGCCCGGTGTTACTTTTGACACCACATTTGTGAGCAAGTACATATGGCATGGTTTCAATTATTACGGCAACGACAACAGCGCCATCCAGCCGAGCGTCGACATCGACTTCTGGGGCAGCGGTTTCGGGGCGATGGTGTTCCATTCCCGCGCCAACCGGAGCGGTTTTAGAAATCTGGAGGAGTTTGACTACATTTTGTATTACGGCAACAGTATTCTTGACGACACCACATGGGCAATGGACTACAACGTGAGTTGGTTGTATTACGACTACTACGACAACAAAAGCAGCGACACGGATCTGCAGGAATTGGTCTTGAGCTTCGCCTGGCCGAATCTGCTTGGGGGCGGGTTGGTTCCCAGCTACTCTACGGGCAAGCTCTGGCCGACAAGCTCCAATGTCCCGGCGATGAAAGACGTCGGCGGCTGGGTGCATGTGTTCGGCCTGGCGTATGACCTCGAAACGCCGGCAATTTTTCCGGGATCGGACAAACAGGTATTCAGTCTCATGGCCGATCTGACCTACAACGACGGGTACGGCCTGGCGACGGCGGACCACGACTGGTCTCACGTAACTCTGGGAGTTTCGACAGGTTTCGATATTACTCCCAATCTCACCTTCACGCCGGCCGTCTATTATCAGATATCCATGGATGATTCGGTTAACAAAAACGATGAGGTATGGACCGCCCTGAGCCTGACCTATAGCTTCTGACGGGACGATTACACTGCTGCGGCCCTCTGTTTTCCAGGGGGTTGCAGCTTTTGCCGCCCGCAAATTGCCGCCTTGAGCGAATTGCGCAAGTTGAAATGGCGGATTAATGGCGACCCAACTGAGCATTATTGGGGTGAACCGTTTTTTGCACTTGACGGGCGGCAAACGGTTCGGTACTCTGAGCAAACACTTCAGCCGGAGTGGCGGAATTGGCAGACGCGCGGGATTCAAAATCCCGTCCTGGCGACAGGGTGTGGGTTCAAGTCCCACCTCCGGCATTGGGCATTTCGTATCTTGCCGAAGTATTCGCCGGCGAGATGCTTGAGTTGTTCATTTCTTCCGGCGGCGACGGACGCTTTCATCTTATGGGAAAAAGGCCCTCCGACCAGACTATAGTTTACCTGATGGGACTCTTTTGCCGATAACAATATAGCAGACTTGTGAATATGAAATACGGCATTGTTGCAAATCCGGTATCGGGCAAAAAGAGCCTTGAAAAAAAAAGGCGGGCACTGGCATGCGCCGCTGAAGTATTGGGAGGCGACTGCGTGGTGGTCGGTCTGGACACGACGTCG
>QNBS01000189.1 GCA_003644175.1 Planctomycetota bacterium
GCATAACATAGACATCGATATCGAAAGTATTGACATTACCGACCAGAATGTATTGGGCGGCATCTTCGGCAAGGGCCGGACAAAGGGCGTTTTCCAGTTTGAATCGGGCGGCATGCGGGACTTGCTGATGAAGCTCAAACCCGACCGACTGGAAGACCTCATCGCCGCCAATGCACTGTACAGGCCCGGCCCGATGGCGCTGATCGGCGACTTCGTCGACCGCAAGCACGGCGCCAAGTGGGATGTGCCCCATCCGATCATGCGCGAGGTGCTCGAAGAGACATTCGGCATCATGGTCTACCAGGAACAGGTCATGCGGATATGCAACCGGCTCGGCGATATTCCACTGCGCCGGGCCTATGGGCTGATTAAGGCAATAAGCAAGAAGAATCGCAAGGTCATCGCCAGGGAGAAGGAGCGTTTCATCGCCGGCTGCATTGCAAAGAAGCTCAAGGAACAGGAAGCCGCCGATATCTTCGACCTGATCGAGCGGTTCGCCGGTTACGGTTTTAACAAGTCCCACGCGACTCGTTATTCGTTTATCGCATATCAGACCGCCTGGTTGAAGTACTATTATCCGGTGGAGTTCATGGCGTCGTTGCTGACTTACGAAATGGGCGCCACCGACAAGGTCGTCGAGTATATCGGCGAGTGCAAGAGCATGGGGATCGATGTCCTGCCTCCGGAGATCAACGAAAGTTTCAGTGATTTTACGGTTGTCTACAGCGCCGACGGCGAGCACAAGAAGCAATCCGGCGTTATCCGGTTCGGCCTTGCCGCGGTCAAGGGCGTCGGCGAAAAGGCCGTCGAGCAGATTATCGCCGCACGCGAAAAGGTGGGCAGATTCAAGAGCCTGTATCACTTCTGCGAGAAGGTCGATCTCCGCGCCGCCAACAAGCAGGTCATCGAAGCGATGATCAAGGCCGGCGCCTTCGACCATCTCGGCGGCAGCCGCGCACAGATGATGGCCGGATTCGAAAAGGCCATGCAGATGGGCGCATCGGTCCAGGCCGACGTCCAGAAAGGACAGATGAGCCTGTTCGACGCCGGCGCCTCCGGTGACGACGCCGACAGGGACCATGAAACACTGCCCAAGGTCGCGCCATGGTCTGAAATGCAGATGCTCACCTTCGAAAAGGAGGTCCTGGGCTTTTACGTAACTGCCAATCCCTTGAGCCGGCACGCCGAAACGATCAATGTCTATTCGACGACGGATACGAGCCAACTGGACGGACTCGCCGAAGGCGCCGAAATCGTAATCGGGGGCATGGTCGCAAAGATTCGCCGGATGGTGACCCGCAACGGCAAAAACGCCGGCGCCAAGATGGCCGTATTCGAACTGGAAGACCTCCAGGGCAGTTGCGAAGTGGTCGTGTTCCCCCGAATTCTCGAACAATTAGGCGACCGGCTTAAAGTGGACCGGATACTGTTTGTCAAGGGAACCGTCGATTGCCGGCGAGAGAACCCGAATGTCATCTGCGACGAACTGATTGAGATCGAAGAGGCCTGCGACAAACTTGCCGCCAATGTGTGGATCAGGCTAAACGCCATGGACGTAACCAAAGAACACATAGCGCGAATTCGCGACCTGTGCGAGGCGCATCGGGGAAAGAGCATACTGAACGTGACGCTGAAGACCAACTCGGGCTATCGCATTGAGGCCGTCGCCGATGCAAAGCTGAGCGTTCGCCCGGACGAAGAGTTCTATAAGAAAATGGAAAACGCCGTCGGCGCAGGCAACATCGAACTGCGACGGAGATAGACAACCCGTCGATATACTGAAAGATGATCAGCAGAAATTTCTTTCGGGAAGGTTTTAACGGTGCGGCCTTGCAATGTTTTGACATCATCCGAGAAGTGGCAGGCCCCATGATTGTCGAGTAACTTAATCATGTCGTGCATGTGCGTTTATCGCATTGTGAGCTACCAGCAGAACGGTAAAGTCTCAATGCGCCATATGGGAAATTGCGGACAAATTCATCCTTGTCTTCATCGACCGATTGTTATATCATACGGTTGCCGGCACGGAGGATAGGGCAACGCAGGCGTGCGACCCGAGCGCCGATGCCGGTGCTATACAGCAGAACGGGCTCGGTAAAATCCGGGCTCGTCCTGTTTTTCTGCTGGTAGCTTGAAAGCGATAAACGCATTTGTGCCTGCAATTTAACCTATGACCTTGAGACGATAGTAGTGTTTTGACAGTATCTTGTTGGCAAATCAGGGTGGTTTATGAGTGATCACAAGGTTGTTTTGAGTTTGTTGGCTCATCCGGATGATGCGGAGTTTTTGTGTGCCGGGACGCTTGCGCTTTTGCATGCCAAGGGCGCCCTGTCCTACAATTGAGGGATGTGTTATTGCCTGATGCATACGAGATTATCAAGAAGAGGTGGCCCGAGGTCGTCCTGATCGTTTTCCTTCAGGCGGGCATGATGCTGCTGCTGGAGCAGATATCCGCCGCAGCCGAACAGGATGTCGCCGGCGGCCGGGCGGGTCGGCCGTCGCAGGCCATCGACTTCTTCCTGGGCCTGGGTACGATTGCGATTACGATTATCGCACAGATGCTTTATCTGGGTTTCCTGAAGACCGCCTGCACCGAAGGCGCTGCGCCCCGGGAACCGGCAGCCATACTCCGAATCGGAAGATACTATTTCTGGCGGATACTGCGGTTTCAACTCATCATCTTCGTTGTGTACATCGGCCTGGTCGGACTTATTCTGTCGCTTTTCGCCCCCTTCGTTCCAGATGCCGCAAAACCTGAAGATTTCCCAAAAGGGCTTCTTGGGATTTCGTCTCTCATGGCCTTGATCGTGCTGATCAAACCGCTGACCCTGTCGCCTGCGCTGATGGTGGGGTGCGATATGATGGCCTTCAAATCTATCGTCTCGATTCGCAGGCGCCGGATATTCGGCGAGCGAAAAGTTCTGGCTTTATACGTTTTGGGGCTTATTATAATTTCCGCAATTTCGACGGCGCTTGATATGTTCGAGATCGCCGGCGCCCTGAGGTATTTCAAGGTGGGATGTTGCAGCGTCGCGGCCGGCACGGCAATGTTGGCGGTGCACCTGGAAGCACTGCGAATGGTAACGTTTGGCCGGCAGCCGGCGACGACTCTACAGGATACAGGAACCGATGACGATCAGTCGCTCGATGAACAGCCTAATTAGCTTGTGTGAAGAGGTATAAAGGACTCTGCCTAACGATTAAAAAGAATGTTGACTAATGTGCGCTTTATGCGCACAATTGTGCGCAATATGAGAACAACCAACAAAAATCTCATTGACTGGCTCTTTCCGGAAGCTCGCAAGAGAGTGTTGAATCTGTTGCTGAGCGACCCCGGCGGCCGCTGGTACCTTCGGGACATCGTTCGTCAAACAGGGTGTGCTATTGGAGCGGTTCGGCGCGAGTTGACCGGGTTAGCCCGGTCCGAAATTGTCACAAAGGCCAAGGACGGCAACCGTACCTATTACCAGGCAAACACAAACTGCCCGGTGTACGCCGACCTTGCCGGCCTGCTCCGCAAAACCATAGGACTTGCTGACGTTCTGGAAAAGGCTCTGGGGGGGGGGCTGTCCGAGAAGATTGTAGTGGCCTTTGTGTATGGAAGTTTCGCCAAAGGCACTGCCACGGCAGACAGCGATGTTGATTTAATGGTCATTGGAGACTGCACTTTTGGTCAAGTCGTTCAAGCGGTACACAGTTGGCAGGACAAGATCCACAGAGAGATCAATCCATCGGTCTATCCGGCCGCTGAGTTCAAACAGAAAATTTCGCAGCAACACCACTTTCTTGGCAGCATCATGCGCGAAGAGAAGATATTTCTGATTGGGGACGAAGATGAGCTTGCAAGACTGGTTGAATAACGGGTGGTTGACCAAACACACTACAAGTCCCAGAGAAATTGCAAATCTGCTGGGAGTGGCTGATCGTGATCTGCATGACTGTCGCGCACGAGGTTTAAGCTCTGACTGGCGATTGAACATTGCTTACAACGCCGTTCTTCAAGCCGCGACTGCGGCGTTGGCGTCTTGCGGTTATCGTGCGACCAGAGCCAGCCATCATTACCGCGTGATTCAGTCACTGGCACATACTATCGACGCTGAAACGAACGTTGTCATCAAGCTTGATCACTTCAGAAAGAAACGCAACATAGGCGGCTATGAACAGGCCGGCGTGATAAGTCAGCAAGAAGCAGAAGAGATGATCGAATTGGCAGACGAGTTACGTGGGCGTATCAGACAATGGATCGGCAATAATCATCCTGAGCTTCTGCGGGAAGAATAAGATGAAAGGATGTCGGCTCAAATTTGAAGATGAAACTTGAAAGTAAGTTTATTGTTCTGGACGGGCCGGACGGCTGCGGCAAGAGTACGCAGGCGCAACTGTTGGCGGGATGGATACAATCGCAGGGCGTTGAGGTGGCGAGTTTCCGCGATCCGGGCGATACCGCTGTCGGTGAGAAGATACGCAGGATTCTGCTTGACCCGGAGCACGAGGGGCTGTGTACGCCGGCGGAACTTTGCTTGTATATGGCCGCGCGTGCTCAATTGTGGCAGGAAAAGATATCTCCGGCACTGGCGAACGGTCGATGTGTCGTTATGGACCGGTGGATGTCCAGCACGTGTGCGTATCAGGGCTATGCCGGTGGCTTCGGGATCGAAAATGTGGTTCGGATGGGCGCCGATTGCCTCGAGCGCCTCTGGCCGGATTTGACGGTTATACTGGACGTCGATCCGGCAACAGCCGCCGGGAGGATGCACCGCCGGCTTGACCGCATGGAGCGCAAGGGCGACGAATACCACCGCAAAGTGCGGGCGGGTTTTCTTGAATTGTCGCGGATTTATGATAATGTAGTCCGGCTTGACGCAATGGTTTCGATCGAGACGCTGGGCGAACAGGTCGTCGAACTTGTCTTAAACCGGCTCGGCGGACAGGACCAATAATTTGAACGCGGGCGAGGGATTTAATGTCGCTTAGGGATATTTTTTGTCAGGACCGGGCTGTTGGGCGGCTTCAGCAGGCGTTTGCCGCCGGGCGGCTGGCGCATGCCTATATCTTTGCCGGCCCCGACGGTGTGGGCAAGCAGACCACCGCGCAAGCCTGGGCGAAAATGCTGCTGTGCCGCAATCGAACCGAAAAAAAGGGACCAGGTCCCTTTTTTGACAGTTGCGGCGAGTGCGGGTCCTGTCGGGTTTTTGAGGGGGGTGGCCATCCCGATTACCATCTGATTGAAAAGGAACTGCGAC
>QNBS01000190.1 GCA_003644175.1 Planctomycetota bacterium
GGTCAACACCCAAAAAACGCCCGAGGCAATCGCGCAGGAAAAGAATCTCATCCAGAAAAGCGACGCCGGCGAGATCGAGGCCCTGGTGGATGAAGTCATCGCCGCCAATCCGAAAGCCGTCGCCGACGCTGCTTCCGGGGGCAAAAAGAGCAAAAAGGCCATCGGATTCCTCATGGGCCAGGTCATGCAGAAAAGCAGGGGACAGGCCAATCCCAAGGTAGTTTCGGCGATTCTCAACAAGAAACTCGGCTGACCGGCAATGTTCCCAGCCTGAAAAAGGTATTGCCACCCCGCCGCATTTAGGGTATTATATAGGAGCCCGGTTCATACGGACCGGCTGTGTGGGACCGGGGCGTGATTGGGGGAAATCGACAAATCGGTCTTGGATGGAAAGGATATCGCAAATGAAAGACAGTGAACTTTCTCGAAGGGCATTTCTGCAGAAAAGCTCTATCGTAGCGGCGGGAACCGTTGTCGGCGCCATAAGTGCCAAATCCGTAGCCGCCAAACAGTCCAGCACATCGAAGATTCTTTGCTACAACCCCGACATGGAGTACCGCCGTCTGGGCAAGACCAACCTGATGGTCTCGGCGGTGTGTTTGGGCGGGCACTGGAAGCGCGTCAATGTAATGGAGCAGGATTTCGATCAGAATCGCAAAGAAGTTGTGGACCGGTGCATGGAAGTGGGCATCAACTACATCGACGCGTGCTGTCGCAAAGAGGTCCTGGCTTACAGCCGGGCGCTGAAGGGACGTCGCGACAAGATGTATATGGCTCTGTCCTATTGCGGCAAGGAGACCCGCAACCCCGAATACCGCACGGCGAAGAAACTCCTGGAGTGCTTCGACGCCCTGATGAAGGAAAGCGGGCAGGACTACACAGACATCTGGCGGATCACATGCTTTGAGCCGGGCGGCAAGCACACTTTCAATACCTCGTGCGAATTAGTGGCGGCGCTGGAAAAGGCGAAGAAACAGGGCAAGGCCCGGCACATCGGTATTTCATCCCACGACCGACGATGGCATAAGATGATGATCGAGCAGTTCCCGCAGTTGGAGGTGATCCTGTTTCCGTATACGTCAATGAGCAAGGTCGCTCCCAGGGAGAGCCTCTTCGATGCGATCAAGAAATGCGACGTGGGCGTCTTCGGCATCAAGCCGTTCGCCGGCAATTCGCTGTTTAAGGGCGACAGCTCTCCGGGGAGCCCTCACGCCGAAGAAGATGATCGCAAGGCGAGGCTGGCAATAAGATACATCCTGTGCAACCGGGCGATAACCGCACCCATACCCGGACTGATCAGCAGGCATCAGGTGGATAATATGGCTAAGGCCGTCAAGGAAAGACGCGAGCTTGACGTCGCCGAAAAAGCCGAACTGGAGGAGGCCTCGCAGAAGATGTGGGCGAATCTCCCGGCCAATTATCAGTGGCTCAAGGACTGGCAATACGTGTAAGGAACTCCAACAAAACTCGATTTGTCATTTCGAGCGAAGTCGAGAAATCTGTTAAAACAGTTCCGCGAAGCGGTTCCTTGTGCTCGATTTGGGTTTAGGCAACACTTTGGCCATGTGTGGAAAAAACGAAAAGGTGCCTTCGGCGGAGGCTATTTTATTCTGGATTCCCGCTTTCGCGGGAATGACAAGCGAATCTCACACTCGGCTGAAGTATTGCGATTTTTGTTAGAGTTGGAACTTTTGCAAGAGTTTCTTTTTTAAGGAGAAAAGTTGTGAGTGCAGACGGGATATCACGGCGAAAGTTTGTGCGCGACAGCACGATTGTGACGGCAGGTCTTGCCGCGGGCCTCGGCGCAGTGGGAAAGACCCTTGCCCAAGACAGCGCCGCGGTTAAGCGGACGCGAAGCTATAACCCTGATATGGAGTACCGCCGGCTGGGCAAGACCGACCTGTGGGTGTCGGCGGTCTGTATGGGCGGGCACTGGAAGCGGATCGACAAGATGGTGCCCGGTGTCTTCAAAGGCGGCGGCTGGCTAAGCGCCGACCTGAACAGCGACGGCTTCAGAAAGAACCGCCGCGAGGTCATCGGCCGCTGCCTCGACGTCGGGATCAACCTGATCGACGCCTGCACCCGTGAAGAAGTGATGGCCTACAGCGAAGCGCTTCGCGGCAAACGCGACAAGATGTTCTTTGCCTTCTCGTGGTACCAGGAAGAAATGCGCAACGCAAAATTCCGCACGGCAAAGGCCCTGCTCCAGACGCTCGACAAGGGCATGAAGCAGGCAAAGCTGGAATACATCGACCTGTGGCGCATTGTTATGCTCGAACGAAGCAGCCGGCACACCGCAGGCGAAGTCGAAGAGATGATTAAGGCGCTGGATACCGCCAGAAAGCAGGGCAAGGTCCGTTTCACCGGCTGCTCCTCCCACGACCGGCCGCACATCAAGAAGATGATGGAGACCTACCCGGATGTCATGCAGGTTGTTGTTACGCCGTACACCGCATCCAGCAAGGAACTGCCCAAAGACAGTATCTTCGAGGCCGCGAGAAAACACGATGTCGGCCTGCTCGGTATAAAGCCGTTTGCAAGCGCTTCCCTGTTCAAGGGCGACAGTTCACCGGACAGCCCCCACGCCGAAGAGGACAACAAACGAGCCAGGATGGCGGTTCGCTATATCCTCTGCAATCCGGCGATGACCGCTCCCATTCCGGGGCTGATCAACGCCCAACAGGTTGACAACATGGCTAAAGCCGTCCGGGAGCGACGCAAGCTCGACAGGACCGAGGCGAAGCAACTGGAAGCGGCGATGGACGAGGCATGGGCGAAGCTGCCTGCCGATTACGAGTGGCTCAAGGACTGGAAGTACGTCTAACGGGCACATCTGCATGTATATGTCTTGTTATGACTTTTGCAAAAGTCCTGTTTAGAGCGAGGTTCAAGTGAAAAACTTCAGGTATCTGTTTTCTTTGCTGATTGTTTTGATGTTTGTCGCCACCGCCTGTCAGCCCTGGGCACGCAGGAAAAAGGCCGAAAAAGACGAACCGCTGCTGCTGGATGAACCTTTGCTGCTGCTGGACGACGCCGGCCAAACAGTCGTCGGCGGCGCCGACAACAGCCGCTGTCATGTCTGCCACCTGAATTTTGCAACAGAAAAGCTGGCGGTGACCCATGCCCGCGCCAACGTCAGTTGTGAAAACTGCCACGGCGAATCCGACGCCCACTGCGGCGACGAGGACAATATCACGCCGCCGGAAATCATGTACCCGCCGGACAAGATCAATGCGGCATGTCTCAAATGCCACGGCAGCCGAATGAAAATGACGACGAAACACAAGGCTGTACTGGCGGGGACACTCAACAAAACCTGCACCGGCTGCCACGGCGAGCATCGCATGAACCACCGCACACGCAGGTGGAACAAGGAAACCGGCGAACTAATTTCCGACGACAAGGTGCGCATGCTAACCGACGACATGATCAAGGAAGAAAAGAAATAAGGATTAAGGCATCGGTCGGCAAGCCGTAGGGTGGGGCTTGCCCCACCGAAATTGCTTAATAATCTCGGCCGTGCGGATTAATCAACTTTTCCGGTTTGAAGGCGTTGTATCCGAGCCCCCTTCGTCCCAGGCTAAGGTCAATTCCATCTTTTTGTGTTCGAGCCACAGTTTTGCGGCAACCGACGCCGTTCCAAAAGGATACCAGAATATAAAGAACACAGTACCCCAGAAGATGTGTGCCGCCAGATCGGATACCCTTGAAGGATCATTCAGAAAAAAGGACCGATACAAGAAAAAAGTCTGGTAGGCAAATACCACTATCGCCATAACCGTAACGAATCGATCTGTATTTTTCCGCTCGCGTATTTGTTTTTCGTCGGAAGTCTTATCGACCATCTCAGCTAAGATCCAATATATTACACGAAGGAAATATATAAGAAACCACAGGAGTATATGTATTGAAACCGCCGACCAGCAAGCAGAATGAACCAAATTGACTGTACTTCCGGCCCGTTGGAACGCCGCAAAAGAAGCCGAAAAAAGGACAATATAAATTGCTCCGCCGATTATTTTTCCCCGCAGGATGGAACGTTCAATCTTTTTGAAAAGTTTTTCATTGTGACGGGATTGCTCATCGGCAGGTACACGGTCCTGAGAGAGCAGTTTTCCGGCAAATTCCTCAATCTCTTTTGATCCGAACATCATCAGCTCCTTTTAATGTTTCACGGAGTTTGTGTTTTGCATAATACATACGGGATTTCACCGTGCCTTCCGAGGCGCCGATAATTTCGGCTGTTTCTTTGATCGAAAAACCCTCAAGAAAATACAGTGTCAGTACTTCTCGATGAGCCAGTTTAAGTTTCCCCAGCAGTTCGTGTACGAGTTGGGCCTTTTCTTTATCAACTTCAACAGTGATATTATTCTCACAGCAGTCGACCGCCTGTTCATCGGTCATTTGGATGTACTTGTTTTCCTTTCGAAGCAAACTCACGGCCTTATTGTGGCCGATCCGATACAGCCATGCCGGAAATTTTCGGGGATCTTTCAACTTGCGAATATTCTGGAACACAGCCAGCCATGTCTCCTGCAAAACATCCCAAACGGCGTTTTCATTTTCGATAATCCGTCGAAGGTAATAATAAAGTTTTTCATGCCAGCGGTTCACAAGCTCCCGGAAGGCGGCCTCATCACGCCTCTGGCATCTCAGAACCAAAATTGCATTTGATAGTTTGTCTTTTTCCATATGATCCTGCGCATCAAAACAGTTTTCATATTATAGTCGCTTTTGGGATGCTAAAGGTTCAAGAAATGTAGCTGAAAATAAAAATGTGACCTGAGGACCGGCATTATTTCTGGAATATCTTTCTTTCCGATCCTGCCAGGAGCCTCTTGATGTTGCCAACGTGTCGAATCAGGACCAGCGCCCCCAGACCCACGGCGATAATCAACAGGGGCCAAAGCACCGAAAACGTCCAGCCCGGCAGGGCGATGACGGCCGCGGTCAGTATGATTGGAAACACCACCGCCGCGACGATCGAAGCCAACGAGACGTATCGCCAGATGAGCAGGCATACGCCCCAGATTGCAAAGGTAATCAGCCCGCAAACCGTCATGTACGGGTACAGCCCAACTACCGCGCCCAGGCTGGTTGAAACACCCTTGCCGCCCCTGAACTTCAGGTAGAGCGGAAACACATGCCCAAGGACCGCCGCATAACCGACACCAAACCACAACCAGAGCACACCGACCGTTACTTCCTCGACAAACCGCATCGCCACGAGCATGGGCA
>QNBS01000191.1 GCA_003644175.1 Planctomycetota bacterium
CTCCGGGACGCTACCGCTTAGAAAGGCTTTTGGCCCTGATTTCGCCGGCGGCGCAAAACTTCCTCGAAGAAATGGCTCAACAGGCCCGGCAGTTGACGATTCAGCGGTTCGGCAGAACCATCCGGCTCTATGCGCCGCTCTATGTTTCAAACTACTGCCTCAACAGTTGTCTCTACTGCGGCTATAACGCCGAGACTACCTGCGACCGCACGCGACTGTCCGTTGACGAGGCGATTGCCGAAGCCGACATCCTTGCTGCGCAAGGCTTTCGGCGCATACTGCTTGTCAGCGGCGAGGACCCCGAATTTGTCACCGTCGACTACCTTACCCGGGTCGCCTGCCGTCTCAAATCGAAGTTCAGCAGCATATCCGTCGAGATATATCCCATGAGCCGGGGCGATTATGAAAGGCTCTTCGCCGCCGGCATTGACGGCGTTGCCCTCTATCAGGAAACTTACAACCGCCGCCTCTACAGCGAATACCATATCTCAGGTCCCAAGAGCGATTATGACTATCGCCTCGACACGCATGATCGGACCGCGTCGGCGGGGATGCGGCGACTCGGCCTGGGCGCACTGCTCGGACTCGGCGACTGGCGCGTCGAAACGCTTGCGCTGGCCGAGCACGCCGCCTGGCTGATGAAAAAATACTGGCGATGCCGGGTGTCGTTTTCGTTTCCGAGACTCAGACCGGCAAACCATGTCCTGCCGCACTTCGAACATCTGATCACCGACGCCGAGCTTGTCCGTATGATGTTGGCCCTGCGACTTTGCTTTGCCGACGCCGGTATCGTCCTGTCCACGCGCGAAAATGCCTCGCTGCGCGACAACCTGGCCCGGCTCTGTGTTACCCGAATGAGCGCCGGCTCAAAAACCAGCCCCGGCGGATACGGCGGGCGCTTACAGTCCCAGGAACAGTTCGAGATCGACGATAATCGCTCGCCCGCCGAAGTAGCCGCCATGATCCGCTCAAGCGGCCGCGAGTGTGTCTGGAAGGATTGGGATACCGCCTTTACCGGCGGGGAGTAATAAATCCTCACCGGCAATTTCCACTACCATGCCGAGCGGGATTCCAGCGCCATTGTGATCCTGGCCAGAAGCATCTCATAATCAAACGGCTTGACGACATACGAATCCGCTCCGCCATTCAGCGCCTTGGCGATACTGTCTTCGTCGGCAAGCGCGGTGACGATAATCACCGGAATATCCTCCGTCCGCTTTGAGGACCGCAGCTTCTCCAGGGTGGCCGGCCCGTCCATGTTCGGCATGACATTGTCCAGCAGGATGACATCCGGCTGCTCACACCGGGCCTTGCTGATGCATTCGACTCCGTCGTTGGCGACGATCACCTCGTAGCCGCTTATCTCCAGGCTCTTGCCTATGATACGCGTCATATCCGGCTCGTCGTCGGCCAACAGAATTTTCGCCGTCTTTACTTTCAACTTCTCTTTTTCTCCGTCATGCTCTATTCTTCTCTGAGCTTGTGTCGTCTCTCCATGATCGGCAAAACAAAGTACACCGTCGTCCCCTTGCCTAATTCCGATTCCGCCCAGATTCTGGCGTTATGCTTCTTTATGATCTGCTTTGAGATGGCCAGCCCCAATCCCGAACCGCCCATCTTTGGCCCATTGCCCACAGCCAACTGCTCGAACTCGCCGAATATCCTGGGCAGATCCTCGCTCCTGATCCCCGGCCCCGTATCCTGCACCGACACCTGCACGGTATTATCACGGCATGAAGTCCTTATCGTAACACAGCCTTCCTTAGTAAATCTGATCCCGTTGCTAATCACGTTTGTCAGCACCTGCTGGATACGATCTTTGTCGAAGACGATTATCGGCGCTGTCTCATCAAGATCCGTTACGAGCTGAAGCCCTCTTTCATTGACCAGCGGCATCATCGTCTCGGCGATTTCCCGAACCACGGCGTTGATATCGTTTTTGCGCATGTCAAGTTTCATCTTGCCGCTTTTGAGCTTCTGAAAATCCAGCAGGTCATTGATCAGTCGCGACAGCCGTTCGGAATTTCGCCGGGCAATCTCGAGAAGTTCCTTCTGATCGCCATTCAAGGGCCCCGCCGCTTCCGTCAGGACCAGGCGGATTCCCTCCTTGATCGCCGTCAGGGGCGTGCGAACCTCGTGCGACGCCATCGAGATAAACTGCGTCCTGGCCGCAATCGCCTCCTCACGCGCCTTTTCCAACTGCTTTCGTTCTGTGATATCGTGCGTGACCGAGACAAAATGACTGATCTCGCCGCGTCCGTCGCAGATCGGACTGATGGCCGTCTCCATCGTAAAGAAACCGCCGTTTTTTCGCCTGTCAACCATTTCGCGCCTCCAGACCTTACCCGAACGTATAGTTTGCCACATTTGGCTGTAAAACCGGGCGTCGTACCGCCCGCTTTTCAGAATTCGCGGAGTAGAACCGATAACCTCCCCCGGCTCGTAACCGGTCAGACGCCCAAAGGCCGCATTCACCCAGACAATAACGCCCCGATGGTCGGTAATCATGATCGCATCGTCGATCGCTTCCATGGCTTTGATCTGAAGTTGGAGACCCACGTGCGCCTTGCTCAACTTATTCATTGACGCCGAAAGCTTCAGCACGTGTTTCTCGGCGGCCTTTCGCCGCATATAAAGCTCGACAAGAAACCGTATCCTGCCCCGCAGCATCTCAGGCGCCGGCGGCCAGGCCATGAAATCATATGCTCCCCTTTTCATCGCCCTGGCGGCCTTCCTTTCACCGCCCTTCCTGCCGACAAGGATCACCGGCAAAAACCTGTTCCTTTCGCTCCCGCCCAGCCATTCAACCACCTTAAGGCCGTCCATATCCGGCAGCTTCGTGCCGATCACGGCCGCTGCGTAATCATGCTCCGAGACAAGCCCAAACGCCTCCTGCCCCGACGTAGCGCGTGCAAATTCCACATCCAGCCGGCGCAGAATCTTTTGCACCGCGGACAGATTGTCGGGATTTGCGTCCACGATCAGCACCTCCGGCTTCTTGTCTATAACTCCGGTCATGCAGAAACACTGCCCCCACACAGAATTGTAAGTCCTAATATAACTCGGTCAGGCAAGGTGTGTACTTTAACGCGGCAGGCGTGATTTGACTGTGCCGGGTGTGGTATTATTCCAATCCTTCAAGAATATTGCGCTTGGGTGGCAGCCACCGAACGCAGTGAGGTGGATGGTTTAAGCCCAGCATCCCCATCCACTTGCGCTTCGCTCCAGTGGCTGCCACCCAGACGCAATTATTTAAGAGGCGTGGTATTATTCGAGCACGTGAAGATTCTCCCGGGGCAGGATAGCGGCCAGTTTCGCCGTTTGGGCCGCCATTATCTTCCTGAATACGGCGTGTGAGACGTGCGCGACCAGATCGAGGGAGCCTTCCAATTCCACCCGCACATGGCTGCCGAAATCGCGCCATTGCGAAATACAGACTTCAAACCGGTTCCGGCCGCCGTTATTACCGTCGGCGATCTCAATCAGCACATCTTCGGGCCGAATAACCAACTGCACCGTCCCCTCGCGGCGACCCGGCACGGCCAGGTTAATCTCGCCAATCCTGACCGTGCAGGCGTCAGAGTCCGGTAAAGACTCCGCCGCAGTACCCGTGAAAATGTTCTCGCAGCGCATAAAACGCGCCACAAATTCATTCCTGCACTTGCGCAGCAATTCATCCAGCGACCCTGTCTGCTCGATCCTGCCGTTATTCAGTATCGCGGCGCGATCGGCGACCGAAAACGCCTCCTCCAGATTATGGCTTACGTGCATCACCGTCAGCTTCAGGTCCTTCTGTACGCGACGAAGCATCGAACAGATGTTCTGCCGCGTCGCCTCGTCAAGAGCACAAACCGGCTCGTCAAGCAAAAGCACCTGCGGCGCCATGACCAATGCCCGCCCAAGGGCGGCTCGCTGCTTCTCGCCTCCGCTCAAACCCGGCACGCTTCGCTCTAAAAGATGGCTGATCCCCAACATCTCAGCGGTCTCATTGACCCTGAAGGCAACCGTCTTCGGGCTGTTGCCGGCGGCGCGCAGACCGAACGCGATATTCCGCCGCACGGTCAGATGCGGAAACAGCGCATAATCCTGCGGCACATAGCCGATATTGCGTTTGCGAGGCTCGTCATGGGTGATATCGGCGCCGTCCAACAGAATCCTGCCGGAGGCTGCTTTTCTCAGTCCGCAAAGACACTCCAGAAAAATGGTCTTGCCCGAACCGGGCGGGCCAAGGAGAACGAAGTACTCGTTGCGCAGCATCTCAATGCCGACCGAGTCCAGCCGAAACTCGCCTATCTCAAATGTCAAATCCTGTGTGCAAATCATAATTTCAACTGCACCCTTCCGCCGACCATCCGAATGGTGATGATCGCCGCCAGGGCGACAAGTATCATCAGCAGCGCCACGGCAAGGGCCGCCTCCAGATTGCCGATGGACTGCTCGAGAAAAATAGTGGTGCTGAGCACTTCGGTCCTGCCGCGAAACGACCCGACAAAGATCAGCAAAGGACCGAACAATCCGAACGCCCGCGCCCACGTAAGTATTCCGCCGGCGATAATGCCGTTGGCCGCAAGCGGCAGCGACACCCGCATGAAACTTTGGCGCTGCGTACAACCCAATGTCAGCGCCACATTCTCGAATCGTCTGTCAATATCGTCAAACGCCGTCTTTACCGACCGGATGGCGTAGCTGGCCGCAACCAGGAACTGGCAAAGCACAATTCCCCTGGGCTGAAACCAAAACTCCAGGCCTAAATCTTCCTGTATCCACTTCCCCAAACCCGTCTGCGAGAAAAACACCAGCAACGTAAGACCCGCAACCAGCGGAGGGAAGATGATAGGCAGATCGATAATCGCGTCAATCACCGCGTGGGCTGGAAATCTGTACCGGCTCAGGATGTACCCCAGGGGGACGGCAAAAAGCAGCGAGATAAAAGTTGTCAGGACGCTCGTCCAGATACTCATCCAAAGGGCGTGCCGAATATCATGCGATCCAATAACTTTGAGCACCGCCTCTTTGTCGATATACAGAACGTCGGCGATAATCAGCGTCAGGATAAAGGCCACGAACACGGCCAGCATGAAAGCGCAGGCGCCGGTGAAGAGACGATCTCTTATTCCTCTGTTCGGTGTGTTACCACGTCTCAATCCGACAATTCCTTCATACTAATAACGGTGGGCCAAATATGAAAACCCGGCTCAAAAGATTTTCCAATGGTCAAACTCATACCACA
>QNBS01000192.1 GCA_003644175.1 Planctomycetota bacterium
ACTCGACAGCGCCCCTGTCAAGCACACGCAGCACGACGCTCTCGCCGAACATCGTCGGCAGCACGCTCACACGAAGATCGACCGGGTTGCCCCCGACTACAAGCGGGATTCGACCGTCCTGAGGAAGACGCCTTTCGGCAATGTCAAGGTTCGCCATGACCTTGATGCGCGAACTGAGAGCAACTGCAATATGCTTGGGCGGCGGAACCATCTCATACAGCACGCCGTCAATGCGGTAACGCATCTTGAACTCATCCTCAAACGGCTCGAAATGGATATCAGACGCCTTGTCGCGAATCGCCTGCAGCAGCACAAGGTTCAGAAGTTTCTTAACGGGATTCGATTCGGCAAGTTCCTTGAGCTCGTCCAGGTCGATGCTCTGGTCCCGACCCTGGAACTCGGTAAGAGTACTGTCGCTTTCGATCTCCCCGATCAATTCATTCAGACTGGAATCTTCCTCGGCATAGTACTTCGCAAGGGCGGCCTCCAGCGAATCGGTATCGGTGATTTTCGCCTCGACCGTATAGCCCACTAACGTCGCCAGGTCATCGGTCGCCCGGAAATTGTCCGGGTCGTCCATCGCAATGGTCAGAACATTACGCCTGCTGTCGAAGGCAATCGGCACAACGCGAAATGTCTTGGCCATCTGAGCCGGCAGCACTTCGAGCACATTGCCCGCGATATCCAGACCGTCCAGGTCCACACATTCCATGCCCCTCTGCCCGGCCAGCGCCACTTGAAGGTCTTTCTTCTTGATCAGACCCTGCTCGATGCATATCTGCCCAAGCTTGACCTTGCCGGCGCCTTCGGCTTGTTGCCGGAGACACTCATGGAGCTTATCCCGAGTTAGCAGGCCCATCTTAATAAGGATTCGGCCAAGCGACCGTCCCTTAAACTGTTGAACAGGCGATCTCTTAGCCATTTGCCCACCCCCCGAACATGTTGAGTCCTGACAATGACATGGTGAACCTTTCTACTATATTATAGTCCATTAATCAGCCCTTAGCAAGTAAATAATAGGATAGACACGCGGTATACAGGACTAACGCAGGCCACTGCCCGGCATCTCTTAACCTGCAATACGTGTCAATTTCACACAAACCAGCCTGCAAGTCTGCAACCCGGCCCTTCCAGGTGTATCGAGCAACAGTCTGCAAATGCAACCCAAACAAAACCAGAAACACGCTTTTCTGGCCCGGGAACCTAATAGACACCCGGCACATAAGACTCGAAGGTCTTTTGCGGCTGCTTCCTTTCCCCCGGCGCCCCCGGCGCGCCGCTGCCATTACGTCTTCAGGATCGGTCCAAAATCCTCGCCAATCCCACCTTCGCCGCCGGCACTCTTTCGCTTCTCGGCCTTCTCCAGCAAAGCATCCGGCTGCCGCGCCTTGTCTAACATTTCCTCCATAGTTATCTGTTCGGAGGCAAACAATTCCCAGAGATGATCGTCCAGCAACTGCATGCCGAATTTCTTGCCGGTCTGGATACTGGACTCGACTCGATATGTCTTATTCTCGCGAATCAGATTAGCTATCGCAGGCGTTACAACCATGAACTCATAAGCCGCCACACGACCCTTGCCAACCTTCACCGGGCAAAGCGTCTGGCTCAGGACCGCTATCAGATTCACGCTCAACTGCACCCGAATCTGCTCCTGCTGACTGACGGGAAAAGCGTCAATGATTCGGTTAATAGTGCCCTGGCAACCCGTGGTGTGCAGCGTACCGAAGACAAGGTGGCCGGTCTCTGCTGCGGTAATCGCAGCCTCCATCGTCTCAAGGTCGCGCAACTCACCCACAAGAATTACATCCGGGTCCATTCGCAGAGAGCGCCTCAGAGCCTCGGAAAATGTCGGAACATCAATCCCGACTTCACGCTGATTGATAATCGATTTCTTATGGCTGTGATAATACTCGATGGGCTCTTCGACCGTAATGATATGCCTGTCGAGGTTCTCGTTAATATAGTTGATCATACTGGCTAAGGTGGTGGTTTTGCCGCTGCCCGTAGGTCCGGTCACCAGGAACAGTCCCCTCGGTCTGCGGCACAAGGCCGAACAAATCTTGGGCAATCCTATCGTCTCAAAGCTGAGCAACTCAGATGGAATCAGCCGAAGCACAAGCGAAAGGTTGCCTTTCTGGCGAAATACCGATGTCCGGAATCGCCCCGCATCGCCAAATGCAAACCCGAAGTCGGTGCCGCCGTTCTCCTGAATCTCCTGCTGATTCTTCTCCGGCGTAATACTCTTCATCAGCGAGACGGTGTCGTCGGGACCGAGGACCTTTGTGTCGAGAGAACGCAGCCGACCGCTGATCCGGAGCACCGGAGGACGACCCGTCACAAGGTGAAGGTCCGATCCGCCCATCTTGATGCAGGCTTCCAGTAATCTGTCAATATGCAGTGATCCCATAGTCTGTCCCTAACAACCGTATGTAAAATCCCAAAAAAAGAACAATGACACAACCAAAAAACAGCTAATTAGTTTCCGCAACAGGAACTAATTAGTCCCGCCACGTTCACACCCTCTCAATTCACACAAGAATTTACTCATCATCCACCAGGAGCCCCTCGGCCTGGGAAACCCTTGCAACTTCATCCGGTGTTGTAACGCCTCTGAACACCTTCCGTTTGCCGTCTTCCATAAGCGTCCTCATGCCGCTGTTGCGAGCCGCTTTCCTCAGCTCGGACGCGGGCGCCCGGGCAAACGCCAGTTCCCTGATCTGATTATTCAATTCCATCATTTCAAAGATAGCCACCCTGCCTCTAAAGCCCGTATTCTGGCACCGCGAGCAGCCGGCGCCCTTATAAATCGGATTTTTGCGCAATTCGTCGGGATTGATCCTGAGCAGCCGCAGATACTGCGGGTCGGGGTTTTCGTCCACGACCTTGCAATTCTCACAGATAACACGGACAAGCCTCTGGGCCATGATGGCCTGGATCGAACTTGCCACGAGGAAAGGTTTAACGCCCATATCAATCAGACGTGTAATCGCGCTGGGAGCATCGTTGGTATGCAGTGTGCTGAAGACAAGATGCCCTGTCAAAGCCGCCTGGATGGCGATATCCGCCACCAGACCGTCACGAATCTCACCGATAAGGATGATATTCGGCGCCTGACGCAGCATTGAACGAAGTATCTTCGGAAACGTCAGATCGATCTCCGTTCGCACCTGGCATTGGTTGATTCCCGCAACGTTGTATTCGACGGGATCCTCTGCCGTAATAATCTTCCGGTCCGGGCGGTTAAGCTCCTTCAGGGCTGAATACAGGGTCGTTGTCTTTCCGCTGCCTGTCGGACCGGTAACCAGAAAGATGCCATTCGGTCGCTTGATGATCTGGAGAAACGCTTCATAGTTGTCCTGCTCGAACCCCAGCGCCTGAATTCCGATGTTGACGGACTCGGGACGCAGAATACGAAGAACCGTACTCTCTCCGTGGTAGCCCGGAAGACACGATACGCGGAAGTCAATGTCCTGCTCGTCGATACGACGTTTGATTCGCCCGTCCTGCGGCAGTCGCCGCTCAGTAATATCCATCCCTGACAGGATCTTGATACGTGCAATAATCGGCGCCTGCATGTTCTTGGGGATATTGTCGCGTTCGACACAAACACCGTCAATGCGATACCGCACCCGGACACGGTCGGTCATGGGCTCGATATGGATATCGCTCGATCTGATTCGCACCGCTTCATCTATGATCATATTTACAAGGCGAATGATCGGCCCGTCATCATCTTCATCCGATGCCTGTGCAAGCCGGACTCCGCCTTCTATCCCGTGACCGGCCGCGGCAAGTTCCGCCGCCGTCGCGTCGATACTGCTGCGCACTTCATCCATTGTGTGCAGAATGAAGGTCCTTATCTTGGAGGGACTTGCAAGGCAGCACTCAAGTTCCTTGTTCAGGCGAAACCGAAGCAAATCCTGAAGGTCCAGGTCCAGGGGATCGCTGATGACAATCTTGAGCCTGCCGTTGTCCATCCCCAACGGAAGAACAAAATGCTTCCTGATCAGTTCCGGCGGAATGAGTTTCTGGGCGCTCTGCGAGATAGGCGTTTCGTCAAGATCCACATACTCCATCCCGAATTGCTTGGCCAGGGCCTTGCTGATGACGTCTTCGGAAACCACTCCCATGGCGACAAGGGTTTCACCGAGACGCTTGTTGTCCGCCCGGCCCTTCTTAATCGCCTTAATAAGAGTCGGCTTGTCAACAAGCTTGCTCTTATATAAAATCTCACCCAAATGTCTGCGTTTTTTCGCCATAAGGCCCTGCTAAGTATACTGGAATCCCCAGAGGCCCTTATTATACCAAATTACCTGCGTTTCGTCAATTTACATTTCGGTTCTGAGCATGTTTAGTGCTGTCATAGCGCTGCCAAGCCGCACATTCTGTCTTGAGTGCGAAAAAATGTGTTTTCTGCAGAGGGATTTTTCGGCGCAATCCAACGAAATATATACTAAGCCCACGGGCTTTTGTTCGGTTGCGCCGCCTGGACCGGCTATACCGGTTATGCCGACTGCATAATCGCTGCCGGCCTTTACCCGAGCCGACTGAGCCATCGCCAGGCACACCTCCTCACTGACGGCGCCGTGTTCTTCAATCAGTTCCGCCGGGATGCCAAGTTCGCGAATTTTGGCCTCATTGCAATATGTAATCCAGCCGCATTTGAAGTAGTCGCCGGCGCCCGGCACATCGGTAACGAGCTTGCCCAACAGCCCTCCCGTACACGATTCGGCGACGGCAAGGGTTTTGTTTCGCTCTTTCAGAGCCGCGCCGACAACCTCGGCAAGGCTTTGGCCGTCACAGCCATAGACCAGGTCGCCAAGGATTTCAACAAGCCGGGCGCGCTGTCGCTCAACCATCTCTTCGGCATCGGCTTTTCTGCCGGCCGCAGCGACGATGTGGAGCGTGATAACACCGGCGCTTGCCGTGCTGTTGATCAGAGGATTACGCCCGCGCTGCATCAGACGCCCAAGCTTGTCGGCAATCGTCGATTCGCCGGCGCCGAAGCACATCACCTTGCCAATGACAACGACCTGCCCGGCGGCCAGGGCCTTCAACCGTGGCGCTGCCGATTCGCCAAACATGCATTCCATTTCTGTCGGCACCCCTGGCATACAGATGATGAGTTTGCCTGCCGCCTCCGCCATTATCCCCGGCGCGGTTCCGAGTGGATTCGCCAGTCCGTCAGCCCCGGCCGGAAGATACGCC
>QNBS01000193.1 GCA_003644175.1 Planctomycetota bacterium
AATCCTTACTTTTTCCTGTGCCGTGTACTTTTTACGCTTGTTCGCCATGTCCATTTCCTTTCGTTTGATCAACATACTAACTCAAATCAAGGAAATGTCCAATTCCAAGAGAAGCATTACATTTTGACCTATTTAGAATTGGAAGTTGGGAGAATTATTCCCGGCAAGACGCTTTTGTTCTTTGACGAAATCCAGGCTTGTCCGCGGGCAATCATGGCACTACGATACTTTTATGAACAGATGCCTGAACTTCATGTTATCGCAGCCGGTTCATTGTTGAAGTTTGCTTTTGGCGAAATATCCATTCCTGTAGGACGGGTGCAGTATTTGCACATGCATCCAATGACGTTTTATGAATATCTTCTTGCAATGGGCAAAGAACAGATAGCTGAGTATGTGCTCAAATCTCCAGTTGAGATTGCCGAGGAAATTCAAAAAAAGATTCTTAATGAATTGCGAAGTTATTTCTTTATTGGCGGTATGCCAGAATGTGTCAAAACTTTTCGTGATTCCGGTTCAATGGTCGAAACCTTTGGCGTCCAATCGGAAATTCTTGACTCGTATCGTGATGACTTTTCTAAATATAAGCCTCACATCGATACGGCATGCCTTGATGCTGTCTTTTTGAATGTAGCCAAAAGTATTGGCGAACAGTTAAAATATACCCGCCTCAATGACGGCCATTCCGGTCAAATGAACCATAAGGCATTTGATCTGCTGGTTAAAGCGAAAGTGATTCATAAAATCCCGGCCTGCGACCCCTCCGGCTTGCCGCTTGGGGCAACGGCAAACCTAAAAAAATTCAAAGCAACAATGCTCGATATCGGTTTATTACAACGACTCTGCCAGGTTCCGGTAGAATTGGAATTGAAGCAGGAAAATCTTTTGGCGATGTACCGCGGTAAACTTGCAGAACAATTTGTTGCTCAAGAGATTGTGGCGAAGAATAGTTCGGAGCTTTTTTATTGGGCAAGGGATGTGCGCGGCAGCAGTGCCGAGGTGGACTACCTTGCAGTTCGTCAGGGGAATATTTATCCCGTAGAAGTTAAATCAGGTGCGAGTGGGAGTTTGAAAAGCCTTCATCTTATGCTTGGCAAATACCCAAATTGTCCACAAGGACTTGTGCTTTATAGCGGTACATACAAAGAATTACCTGAACAGAAACTCATTTTTATGCCATTATATTGTGCCGTTATTATCAGCGATTAATAGCAGAGGCCATGTGCGCACATTACCTGTGCACCAACTTCACGAGCTATTCGAGTAAATCATACCATCCGTAGCATATGTCTGCTCAGGCAAGTATCAATTGCCTGACGATGGCGTTCTATTATAATCAGCAAGTTATGAGTCTATAGCCGGCTTTCGCACTTAATATGGCAAAAAGATCGGTTTTCAGTTATGATGCAACCCAATGAGTCGAATAGAAACACAAGAACGAATATCCCTTTCATTTGATCGGGGGACACTTTTACTTACAGGGTTAGCTCGCGGGCAGTTACCCGATGCTTGCGGTTCGTCTGTTTGGAGATGGGATACCCGTGTCGGAGCCTGGCGATGTGATGCTATTCATTATGCCGGCATTAAGCAGGGATTAGTGCAGATTTCCAGTTTCTGCGATGAAGTAATGAAGCCCGTATCGGTTAATTGGCCAAAAATTGATCTGCCGAAACTCAGGACAGAACAAACAGAAGCCCTGGATGGCTGGATGAAATCCGGTTATCGTGGCCAAGTCATAATGCCAACCGGAACCGGTAAAACAGAAGTAGCTCTGGCTGCAATGGCCGAAACCAAAACAGCAACGCTGGTGGTTGCCCCGGTACGTGATTTGATGTATCAATGGCATCGCAGGATACTCAAGGGTTTGGGCTACGATGCAGGTATTATCGGCGATAATACATTCAATATTAAGGCGGTTACAGTTACTACCTATGACAGTGCCTATATCCATATGGGCAAGATGGGGGCAGGCTTCGGCTTGCTGATATTTGACGAAGAGCATCACCTGCCCGGCAGGTGCCGCCGGGAGGCCGCCATATTAAGTACGGCCCCAATGAGGCTGGGTCTAACCGCTACTCCGGAACGATCAGACGGCCTGCATAAGGATCTGGATTTTTTGGTTGGGCCGGTAGCTTATGAGATGCCTTTTAAGCAGGCTAAGGGAACGACCCTTGCTGATTTTGATGTAGTTCGGATACCCATTGCACTTAACGATAAGGAGCAGCGTATCTACGACAAATGCGGCAAGGAGATCAGGGATTATATCGTTTTACGCCGGGAGGATAAGCCGGGCTATAGTTGGCGGGATTTATGTAAGGAATCCGGTAAAGACCCTCAGGCAAGACATGCCCTGAAATCCTTTCATCTGAAGACTTCTATAGAGTCAAGAGCCTCGGAAAAACTTCGCGTATTGGAGGATATTTTTCGGCTGCATAATGGGCAACAGACTTTGGTTTTTGTTGGATCAAATGCCATGGCTATTGAAGTTTCCAAGAGATTCCTGGCGCCTACGATACTATCGCATACCCGCAAAAAAGAACGTCAGACTGTGCTTGATGGTTTTACCAAGGGTATATTCAAGGTGCTGGTTGCGAACCAGGTCCTGGACGAAGGTGTGGATGTCCCTGACGCCAAAATAGGAGTAGTTATTGGCGGCCAGGGCTCGACCCGCCAGGCCAAACAACGGTTAGGCAGGATTCTGCGTAAAAACGGCAACCGCCAGGCAACACTCTATGAAGTGGTCTGTGAGAATACCAGGGAAGTTCAACGCAGCAGAAAGAGACGAAGAAGCGATGCTTACGAGCGAACAATCCATCGTAGAGTTTAGGGCCGGCCGGGCCGTTCCCGACCGCCTGACGCAAAGTACGCATCGGCATTATACCGAATATGCCGAGAAGATGCTTTCTGTCTATGGCAATGGCGTCGGCCAACAACGTCGTCAATTGCATAAGCAGGTCGAAAAACTATTCAGAGACGAAGTGGATTGTCCTGTTCGCAGAATCGCTGCTTTTTGTAAGCTCCTGGATGATAAGAGTATATATCAAACCGATCCTGACGGCAATGCCGCCAGGCTGAGATTGCAGGTGTTTTCAAAAGCTTCCGAATCTCATCCGTTGGTCAACCGGAAAGATCAACTCTTTGAGCATACAGAGAAAGATGTGAAAGAGCAAATAGCCAAAGAACTTGAAATGCCATGGGGTGAAATTGAGCAGAATCTGTACGCTGATGTGATGGAATTTCAGCGATTGAAAGAGTTCGAAGGCTATCCTGACGCATCTTTATTTCTTTCACGCTACAATGTTGCACAGTTACAGGCATCCCTTTACCAGGCTGAGACAATGAAAATCCGGGCCGTGGATGATTTTAAAACTATACTTCGTTACGCTAAGTTAGCCCGGCTGCTTCTTGAAATCAAAAGACTTGGGCCGTCAAGCTATGAAATGACCCTGTCGGGACCGGCATCCATACTTCATGGGACACGCCGATACGGAGTCAACTTTGCAAGGTTTTTGCCTGCGTTATTAGCCTGTAAAGGTTGGAGCATGTCGGCAACCATCAAAACACCATGGAACACGACAGCCAAATTGAATTTATCCGACAAAGATGGATTCCGCAGTCATTTGCCCCGACCGGATGAATTTGACTCTTCTGTCGAAGAGGCGTTTGCCATGAAATTCGGAACTGAAAGAGAAGGGTGGCAATTAATTCGTGAAGGTGAGATTCTATATGAAAAGCAGAGTACATTCGTGCCGGATTTTGTTTTCCGCCATAAGGATGGTGCTGAAGTGCTGATGGAGATCATAGGCTTCTGGACGCCGGAGTATCTGGCTCATAGAAGAGAGACTCTGCGAAAATTCCAGCATCATAATATTATGCTCGCTATCCCTGAAAGTTCCTTAAAAGTTGATGCTGTCAAAGCAAAAAATGTAGTACCATACAAAAAGGCGCTCCTGCTTAAGCCGGTCATGGAAACTCTTGATAAAATGCACAATCAAAAATCGGATTTGCGTGGCCTTGTAAAATGAGAGTGTTGGGACTCGAACCCAAGACCTACGGCTTAAAAGGCCGTTGCTCTACCAACTGAGCTACACTCCCGGAGGTTTCACAGGCCGGCACTTTATCAGCTTGCCGTAGGTGCTGTCAACCCTTTTCGCTGCGACTTCCTGCAGATGCAGGTTTATTTATTGATTATTAGCGATCTGGCGATATTCGCCGGCGAGTGGATGCTGACCGTAGCATGACATAACGTTTGGCCGCCATGATAGCCGTATTCACCACGATATGCAGATTTTGCGGAAAAAGGGATTGAATTTTTCCGCCGTTTCGCTATACTGGGCCTTGCTCGGGATCAGAGCGGACAATTGGGCCGTCCAAAGAAACAGTTACCGGGGGCGTCGTATAATGGGAGTACACCGCGGTCGCATCGCGGGGATGCGGGTTCGATTCCCGCCGCCTCCAGTCCGGCCTGTCGCGCCGGCGGGCGTAAATGCGCCGTCGCTGTGCCGCCAAGACCGAATATTCCCATTGCACAGGCAAAAACACTTGTCTTTTGGTCCCGAAACGTGTAGAAGATTGTCTAAGCACGGGATGACAAAATTCAATGAGGTCGATATGAAAGAGATTCGCATAGCAACACGCCCAAGCAGACTGGCGATGGTGCAGTCGGAGTATATCAAGAGCCTGCTCGAAAAGCTCGACGCCGATGTTCAGGTCAGCCTCGTCAGGATATCCACCCGCGGCGACCGCGACAAGTCCGACTTCCTTTACAAGTCCGAATCGGTGGGTTTTTTCACCTCGGAAGTGGAAAACGCCCTCATCGACGGCCGGGCCGATCTCGCCGTCCACAGCTTCAAGGACCTGCCCACCGCCTACGCCAAACAGTTGACCGTCGCCGCCGTACCCAAACGAGAATCCGTCGCCGATGCGCTGGTGGCCGGCGCCGGAGGCGACCTTGCCGACGCGGGTCTCTACATTGCCTCGCAGGGGCACGCAACTCAGGTCGTTGCGGATATGCTTCAACTGCCCGATGCGTCGCAGGCTGGAGGTCCCCACCGTTGCACCTGCGGGCAGGTCCGCGATGGACTTTACATCGGCGCCGGCCACCAGCGCATCGGCGACGGATTCTCGTTTGGGTACGGCGGCGACGGTCAACTGTTTGGCGTAGGCGGTGGGCAGGTCCTTGAAGCTGTGGAC
>QNBS01000194.1 GCA_003644175.1 Planctomycetota bacterium
AAGCACGGCGTCAGCGTCGAGGTAATCGATCTGCGCACCTTGAAGCCGATGGATCTCAAGACGGTGGCCGAGTCGGTCAGGAAGACGGGGAGGCTGCTGACTGTGGCCGAGAGCTTCGGCATGTGCGGGATGGGGCCGGAGATCGTGCGGCGATTGATCGAGTACAAGTATGACGACGGTCGAACGGGATTCGATTACCTGGATGCGCCCCCGCTGAATATGGCCGCCGCCGACGTGCCGCCGCCAATGAGCGAGCCTTTGGAGAATGCGAGTATTCCGACGACGGATAAGATTGTAGATTGTATATTGTATATTGTAGATTGTATATTGTAGATTGTATATTGTAGATTGTAGATATTTTTGTTGGATCGCCCGTTCGGCTACGCTCAGGGCAGGCTCTTCGGCGATGGTGTTTTGGAGTGATTTGTAATGGCTAAAGATATCAGGCTTCCGCAGTTGGGTCAGACCATGGAAGAAGGTACGATTGTTACG
Source organism: Planctomycetota bacterium (assembly GCA_003644175.1). Lineage (GTDB taxonomy): Bacteria > Planctomycetota > Phycisphaerae > Sedimentisphaerales > Anaerohalosphaeraceae > B28-G16. Next base: position 493 of record QNBS01000194.1, read on the forward strand.
AGTCTGGTTAAGGTTGGCGACAAGGTCGGCAAGGGCGATGTGATCTTTGAGATCGAGACCGACAAGGCGACGCTGGAGATGGCCTCGCCGGCCGAGGGCTTTGTCCACCGGATACTGGTGGAAGTCGGCCAGACGGTTGCGGTGAATACGCCGATCCTGATCCTCGGCGACGAAGGCGAAGAGCTGCCGGCCGAATATATCGATTCGCTGATGGGCGAAGTTGGCACGCCCGCGGCGGCGCCGGCGACAGATGCAGTTGCCGCACCGGCGCCCGCAGCCGCACCGGCGCCCGCATCGGCGCAAGAGCCCGCATCCGCATCCGCGGCGGCTGCGGCGCCGGAAGGCGCCAAAGTTGTGCGATTGCCGCAACTCGGCCAGACGATGGAGGAGGGGACGATTGTCAAGGTGTTTGTCGGCGCAGGCGACAAAGTCGGCAAGGGCGATGTGATCTTTGAGATCGAGACCGACAAGGCGACGCTGGAGATGGAGTCTCCGGCAGAAGGTTTTGTCAACCGGATACTGATAGAGATCGGCGAGACCGTGCCTGTAAATACCCCGATCATGATCCTTGGCGGCGAAGGCCAGGAGATTGGGCAAGACTATATTGACTCGCTGAAGGCGGGCGCAGCGGCGGCGCCTCAGACGGCGGCTCAGGCAGCCGAGACAACACCCGTCGCACCCGCAGCCGAGACGCCGAAGACGACCGGGGGGACGCCGGGGGCGGGGGGGCGCGTATTTGCATCGCCGCGAGCCAGGACGGTGGCGGCGGAGTTGGGCGTGGATTTGCATCGTGTAAGAGCCGCCGCCGGCGCCGCTCGAATCACCGAAGCCGACGTGCGGCGCACAGCCGCCGGGGGCGCGGCGGAAGGGCCGGCCGGCGCCGAGCCGAAATACGATCTTGGCGATAAGGTTCCGGTCAGTCGGCTGCAAAGAATCGTCAGCGAGCGAATGCTGAAGAGCAAGCAGGAGATTCCGTGTTTCTATCTGAACGTGGTGGTGGATATGACGGATGTCGTGAAACTGCGGGGCAAGCTCAATAAGGCAGGCGATGTAAAGATATCATTTAACGATTTTATTATCCGCGCCATCGCCATCGGATTGGAGCGTTATCCGATTATGACGGGGCAGTTGGCGGGCGACTACCTTCAGTTGGCCGATCGAATCGACATCGGCCTTGCGATTTCCACGCCGGAGGGATTGGCCGCACCGCTGATCAGAGACGCCAACAACAAGACCGTGCGGCAGATTGCCGAGTACAGCAAAGGACTCATCGAGCGGGCGCGGAGCAACAAGCTGACATTGGATGACCTGGCAGGCGGCTGTATCACGGTGAGCAATCTGGGCGGGTTCGGGATCGATTCGTTTATCCCGATTGTCGTGCCGGGCCAGTGCAGCATCCTCGGCGCAGGAAGGATTGCCGATACGTGCGTGCCGCTCGACGGCGACGTTGTAGTCCGCAAGATGATGAACCTGAACCTGTCGGTCGATCACAAGGTGGCAAACGGCGCAGAGGCGGCACAGTTTCTGGATTATGTGAAGAAGCTGCTGGAGCATACTTCGACGTTTTGATAGTATAGGGCTTGTGGATGCTGTTTAAGACTGATTTGCTGTTCTGATCCGGAGAACCCAATGGGTGAAAGCAAAAAGGATGCTTTGCGAGTCAATTTTGATCGAAAATTGAAGCTCGAATTTCATGCCAGTGTTGAGGAGTACGGCTAATGACCAAACTGATTTTTTTCGTCATCATCCTGCCATTGTTTGCTTCTTTCGCGGCGCTCACTGCGGCAGAAAACAACGAGTCATCTTATGAGTCTACCGTCACGCAACGTCTCAGCGCAGGGTCTGATTATATTCAGGCCGATCCGTGGCCCTCGCCCGCAAAAAACATCGATCAGGCCGACAGTATGGCGCTGCTGTTGCTCTTTAAAAATGAAAATGTGGCAGAGGCGAATCGCCTGGTTCTGTCGTATTGCGGGCGAGATCCACTCACTACCTACGCAGGCAAGAGAGTTCCCAAAGTTCGCTGCGAATCGCTGTTCCGCATTTATTTGCTGGAGCGTACTCGACAACGGTTGAGCGACAACGCGCGCAAGGCCATCGAGAATCATGCATGGCAACTCCTGACCAAATACAATCGTAATATTACACGAACCGATGCCGACGAGGGGTTCTGGAGTTTCACGAGTTCCGAAAACCATTTTCTGAACGACCGCCGGCGCTACACGCTCGCATTAGAGATCGTGCGCATGGCTAAAGCTTACGGACCTCAGTTTAAGTTGGAAGGAGAAAGCATTGACTCTCATTGCCGGGCTTGGTTGACGTTTTGGCTGCGATACTTTCGCGATCGGGCCAACGAGGGTATCGACATCGAAGTCGCTCACCCTTCGAGCTATGGGATGTGCACCGTCGGAGTCTATTACGATCTCTATGACCTCATTGATAACACTGAACTGCATGAGTTAGCCGGAAACTTTCTGACACTCTTCTGGGCGGAAGTGGCCTCGGAGTTTGAACCTCGCACCGGCCAGCGCGCCGGATGGGCATCGACACGTAATCCTAACTATAACGGCCAACGCAAATACTGGGCCCGGTCCCTGCTTTATTGCTACAACTGGCACGACAATGACTTTGCGAATCCCTTTGTCGGCCAGGCGCCATTTCTCACCAGCAGTTACCGTCCGCCGGAGATCGTCAGCGCCATCGCACGCGATGAAAATCGCGGCTGCTACCTGACAACTTGCCGTCGCCCCGGCCTGCTTGAAAATGAAGAGGATTGGCCGATGATTTTCGACGAAAACGGAAACGCTCACATCCGCCGCGATGTTTACTATACCCCCGACTATGCGTTAAGCACACTCACGTATGATCCAGAGCGTGAGTATAGAAGCTCCATCACCCTGGCGCAAGCGATGGGAGTCACCTTCGCTTCAGATCAGCACCACCGTATCACTGTCATGGGCTCGGGTTACTACCCCCGGCGAGCCATCAGCGGAATTACCGGCACCGCAGTCTCGATTATTTCGCGAAGCCCAAAAGCAGCATTTGGGGAGAAACGTTTCATGAGCAACGGCACGCGTGTATTCATCAGCAATGGTGATCTTTGGGCCAATCATGTCGAAGATAGTTCGGGCTGGTTTTTCACGCATACCGGTGATAGTTATGTTGCCATCAGAGCCGCAGCTAAAGGGTATCATATCACCACCAAAATACGCACTTGGCCCAAGGGAATGCGAAAAATCAAGGAAGTCGAGGAGAAAAACGGCCATTTTCTTGAACTAAATGATATGTGGGCCCCTCTGGTGATTCAGATGGGACGGGCCGCGGACTACAAGAGCTTCGATGCCTTCCGCAGGTCAGTGAAAAACAACAGTTTCGTCTATGAGAACGAAAAACTGACATACGTTTCCGAGGCAAAAGATAAGTATGAGTATTGGGCGAAGGGGTCTGAACTACCACAAGTAAATGGGAACCGAGTGAACCTAAACCCTGCAAAGACTTACGACACGCCGTATCTATCGATGGTGCACGGTGAATCCAGGGCAATAATCAGCGCCCCAGGCCATGAGGATGTTGTGCTGGATTTCAGGAGAACGACTCAACCTACGCCACTAAAGATACTGGACTTCAAATTCAACAGGTGATAATAATCAGGAGAAGGCGCCGGCGCCTTAGACTTTTCTGAACTTTCTGAGCTTGTCCAGGAAGGTCTGCATGTCGTCGGGGAGAGGCGCCTCGAAGGTCATCATCTCGTTTGTGGCTGGGTGTTTGATTTCCAGTTGCCAGGCGTGGAGGGCGACCCTGGCCATGAGGGGTTCTGCGATTTCGGCGGCTCTGTCTTCGATCTGCCAGTCGTAAACGATCTTGCCGCCGTACATGTCGTCGGCGACGACGGGGTGCTTGAGGTAGGCCATGTGGACGCGGAGTTGATGCGTTCTGCCGGTCCTGGGCGACAGCTTCACCAGTGCGTAGCCGCGGAACTCTTCGAGGACTTCGTAGAATGTTATCGCTTCTTTGCCGTCGGCGCGGACGGCGCATTTCTCCCGCCGGCGAGTATGCATGCCCAGCGGCAGGTTGATACAGTCTGCGGTCAGTTCGGGCACGCCGTGAACGACGGCGAGATAGCGTTTCTTTGTCGTGCGGTCGGCGAACTGCCGGGAGATTTTCCAGTGGGCATTGTCGCTCTTTGCAACGATGATGACTCCGGTGGTGTTTTTATCGAGGCGATGGACGATGCCGGGACGATGGTCGGCGTTGACGGTGGAGAGCTTGTTGGCGTGATAGACGAGAGCGTTGACCAGTGTTCCGCTCTTGTAATTGCGCGCCGGGTGCACGATCAGATCGGCCTGCTTGTTGATGACGATAATGTCTTCATCCTCGTAGATGATATCGAGAGGGATATCTTCGGGGATGATCTCGGTGATCTCGCGAGGCGGCAGAATCAGGTCGATTTCATCTCGCGGGTTGAGCTTGTGGCCTGGCTTGGCGGGCCGGCCGTTGACGTTGACGCCCTGGTCCTTGATGAGCTTCTGGAGGTGCGAACGGCTGAACTGGTTGAATCGTCCGCAGAGGTATTTGTCCAGTCGTCGAAACTTGAGATTGTTGCCCACACGAAAACGGAGGTGCTCGCCAATGGCTTCGTCGCCTTCTTGTTCGAGCAGCTCTATATC
>QNBS01000195.1 GCA_003644175.1 Planctomycetota bacterium
AAACAGCACCACGTCGCCATAGGCCACCAGCGTCGGGCCGTAAACGTAACCCATGGTTTTCCTTTGGGCTACCGGTTGCGATCTCCACTTTTCGGCGCCGGTCTTTCGGTTCAGGCATACGACCTGGTTCCAGTTGTGGAAATAGACGCATTCTTCGTCGACCGTCAGCGTCAGCGGCTCGACCGGATAATCGGTTTTCCACAGAGTCCGGCCCGATGCGGCGTCGATTGCGATGACGGCCCGTTTTTCGGGTTTGAGCAGCCAGCCTTCCGACTCCTTCATCGTGCGGTTCTTTTCATCCCAGCATACCATCAGTTTGGGATAATAGTCCGCCGGGTTCATTGACTCGCTGTTCTTCAGCACAAACAGCATGCCCTGGGACACTAATATCTCTTCGGTAAACTCGGTGCCGGCGTAGGTTTTCAAAATCTCTCCGGTTGCTGCGTCGAGCCTGCTGACCGGCGCCTCCAGGCCGAGCGTAACGTAGACCGAGTCTCCGACGGCGACCAATCGCCGGGGCGGCTGTGCGGGACCGTCTTTGAGGGGCCAGAGGTGGTTGAACCATGACTCGATGGGCCGTTGCCAAAGAGTAATGCCGTTGAATGCATCGCGCGCGGTCAGCGTCCATTCCGGGGGCATGTGGATCGACGCACGACTGCCCATGTCCATGATGGTGAATATGCGACCATTCGCCGAGACTACGGCGGAGACACTGGTGGTAAACTCGTGGTGGCGGGAGTATCGGGGGGCGGCCTCCCATTGAAGATGCCTTAGCGGACCGATGGCGGTGTCATGGGCGACGGCGTTGTTGGTAGGATCGTGCATATAGTGCGTCCACTCGTCAATGTTGTCGGGCCGGGGCTTGACCGTTCGCGTCCAGCCGCCTTGCTTTTTGATGCAGGCGACGCCATTCGGGGCAAGTACGCGGAGAATCTCATCTTTTGGAATATCCAGCGGCGATTCTATCACGAGCAGATTGACGAGGTTGTCGTTGTAGGGCAGGGCCTTTCCGCTGAACTGTTCAACCGATACCGTTCCATACAGACCGAGCGATTTGATATGCTGTCTTGCCTTTTGGATATTGTCTGCGTTTGTATCCAGGCCGTGAACCATGTAGCGGTCGTTTACATGCAGGGCGGCGGTGAACTTTCCGTCGCCGCAGCCGACGTGGACAATCAGGCCGCCCTGAACACCGCCGGCATCAAGTATGGCTTTCGCCTGTTGCGCAGGGTCTGTTGCAGGCGCAACGGCGGCAAGCAGGCCGGACGACAGAATAACGAGGAGTGTGCCGATTGCACAGAATTGACTTTTCATCATGGTTGCCTTCCTTTCCAACTGTTGCGAGTGGAGTGAGCTATTTCCTGAGTACATAATGGAGAAGCGTTTGGTCCGAGGCGTGCAGGCGACGGCAGACTTCTCTGGCGATATTGAGAATCAGCATGCTGAAGATTTCGAGATTCGACTCATAAATCGAAAGCAGCGCCGTCCGCGACAATACAATAAGCTCGGTATCCTCGACAGCGACGGCCGTTGCCCCGTGCGGCTGTATTCCGATGACCGACGCCTCGCCAAAGAGGCGGCCCGCCTCGAAGACGATCAGTTCGAGGTTGGTGTTGTCCCGGCTGACGACCAGTTTGACGCTGCCGGATTCGACGATATAGATGTGGCTTGGCTGCCGGCCCTGCTCGAATATCTTTTCACCCGCCTTGTAAGAAACCTTTTCAAGCAGTCGAAAGATGAAACGCAGTTGCTCTTCGGAAAATCCCGCGAGAATGGATATCCTGTTCAGGATGGCCAAAACCTTTTCGACATCCGTAAGCGGCAGACATTGTTTTCTGTCGGTCATACGAGGCGATTCCTCAACAGAGGCGCTAATGCACCACGCTATTATAGCGGCTTTGGGCGGACGGGTTAAGCCGCAAACTCACTGCCGGAGACGGTCAACTCGTAAATTGTCTGATATTTGTCAAGAGGGGGCTTAACACCTCTCGCGACAGGTCGCCCATGAGGCATATCTGCAGCCAGTTTCTTTTTTTCAGGTAGCTGCTTTTGTAATGTGTAAAGAAGCCCCTGTCTTCCAGTTGCGAACCGATTTGCAGGGAGTTTAGTCTGTCGGGCATGCAAATGGTCATCACGCACGGCGCGGCGTCCTGCCCGTCGACGAGAATCTCCAGCCCCATAGTGCGTATCTGGCTTCTCAGCCAGGCCGAAACCGCACGATTCTGCCGACATTTTTTTTCAATGTCGCCGGTCTTGAGGGAAGCATTCAGCGCACCGACGAGGTTGGACAGGACGGTAAAGGGCACACCGCCGTTTTCGACGTAGGTGCCGAGGTCCAGGTAGCGGGGCAGTTTCTTGTCGGACGATTTGACGTCATGGTTGTAGAACACCATCGACAGGCCGGAATACGAGCAGAACCCTTTTCCGCTGACCGCCGAGGCAAGGTAGACCTCGCCAAGATCCACCGACACCGAGCCGACGGAACTGATGCAGTCAAGGCACAGGTGTATGTTTCGTTTACGGCAGATTCGGCGCAGCATATCGAGGTCGTTGAGCATGCCCGTCGACGTCTCACAGTGCACCGCCCAGAGCCACCGGATATCCGGGCCGCCGTCCAGAATTTTTTCAATATCATCGTCGGCGAAAGCATCTCCCCACTCCGGGGCGAGTGCGTCAAAATCAAGGCCGAAGCGGTCTGCGCTGTCGATGAGCCTGTTTCCGAATTCTCCGTTGCTCAGGATAAGCCCCCTGCCTCGGCTCAAAGACAATTGTCCTGCAATGATATCGTTGGCCATTGTCCCGGAGCCCATGAATATTTCGACGCTTCTGGCGTTGACCAGATCGCAAAGAAGTTTCTTCGTCTCGGCGTGAAGATCCATGAACTCCCGGCATCGGTGCGAAATGGTTATCTCACTGAACGCCCGACGGACGGAAGGCGCAATATCCACCGGACCCGGTGTCAGGATTACCCGGCCCGTGGAGGGAATCGTCGAAATCTGTATCGCCGGTTTTTTGGAGCGAGCATAGTTTTCCGTGGTCAGGTACATCGGCTGGAACATCGCGCCGGCTGTGCCCACGACCGGCCCGAATGGAACAAAGCCCATATGCTCATAGAGCTTCTGCTGCTCGAGGATGCCGGAAATAATCGCAATGTCATGTCCCTGGTCGCGACAATATTGCAGCGTCTCTTTCAGCAGGCCGTGGACTACGCGACTGTGGCGTTTATTTTTCCGGGTCGTAAGCAGTCGCACTTCACAAATCGACCGGTAGGGCGGAAGATGCGATTCGAGGTCGTCCAACTTCTGTTCCAGTGAAAACGGGCGGTTGCTGCGAATCGCCAACATGCCCAACACCTCATTGTCCTCGACGCAGATAATATAGGTGTTTTCCTTGTGGAACTTGTCCACAAGCACCCCCTGCGGATTTCTCTGATGCTGAGGGATCTCTTCGACAAAGGTCTCGTAGTTGAGCCTGTTGATCTGCTCAAACTCCCACGGTTCCGTTGCTATCTTAAAAGTATGTGAACTCGCCATGTCTGCCTGCCCCTACTTCTCATTCCCTGATATTGCATTTACCTTTCGGCGACTTTGCTGAAAGACTTCCCATATATTGGTCCTGTGAGCACATAAAATGATCATCGTAAGCAGGACAACGCCAAGTATGTCCGGCCTCGAATATTCCATAACAACGGCGGCAACGGGCAAACTCAAAACAGCCAGCATTCCGCTGATGATGTATTTTTTGGTGGTGAAAAACGACAGGGCGCAAACCAGCAAAAGCACGGCAAGGAGTCGATAGTCAAAAACCAGCAGAGCCCCCATCATGACGCCTACGCCTTTTCCTCCGCGAAAGCCCAACTGGAGGGGCCAGATATGTCCGGCCACCACCGCAAGAACCGACAGCATGACCGCCCACTGCTCAACGGCCAGTATTTGCGCCAAAGATACTGCAATCACCGCCTTGAGGATATCCGCCGTCAGCGTAATGGCGTAGCCGCTCTTGCCCAATGTTCGGGAGACATTCCTTGCCCCGGTGCTGCCGGTGCCGGATTGGCGGACATCTTTTCCCGTGCGCAGCCTGACCAGGTAGTATCCCGCGGTGATACATCCCAACAGGTAACTTATGCCTATTACAAGAATCTCTTTACCATAGGTCATATTGGCTCACCGTCAAACAGTCGGTACGCCTGGCCGACAAATTTCTGTAGATTCTAACGCCTTCTCAGAATGTTTCAACACCTTAAATACGCGCCGGCTCCACTGCCATGTACAAGACGGCAAAGGCTTCTGCAAAACGGCATTATATGGTTAATCAGAGATTTGACAAGCTTAATTGCCCGTCAGCCTCTTACGAACAGCAATTATGGCGGGGTAAACCCCACCCTGCGGTTTGGTTTCCGTCAAGCGGAAGGGATCCAACAGGGGCTTGTTAGATGTTGGCTTTGTCAATGTTTTTGGGGTTCTTTTCGCCGTGGCCTGAGAAAATCCAGTCCGAAAGGGGCTTTCCCGGGACGAATTTTCACGGCTTGATCGCCCTTTTTGAGCGTCAGGCTCTTTCGCCAATTTTCCGGTCCGGCCTCCATGCTCCGGGCAAAACCGTATTCCGTGCCCTCATGCGATGCGACCACCTTGCTCTTTTTCTCGTCGAATCGATCAAAACCGCCGGTAATGGAAGCACAATACCAGCGATAGGGAAACTCGTGCTCTTTGAACCAGGGGTCAATGGCGGTAATGTCAACATTTAGAGTATTCGGCAGGTCCAGTTCGGTGGTCCGCAGCGTGATGTCTCTGGTGTAGTAGTGCTCGGCGTAGCAGATTGTTTTCGACGACCACGCCTCGATATCGGCAATGTCGCCCGGGTCCCATCCCGACGGAACGTAGGCATCCAGATATGTCAGGTGAAGCGTCGCGGGGGTCAGTTTTTCACAGATCAGCTTTGCCGCCGAATTGATTGTCCACGAGCCGGCCGAGTGTCCGATCAGATGAACGTGCTTGAATCGATTTGGCAGTTTGCTCATCGCCGCGACAAGCCTTGGACCGGCGATATCCCGTCCGTATTTCGCCGCGTCGACGGGGCTGATGACACCGGCGCCGCCCTTCCCGGCTAAAAAAGCGCACACCCACTC
>QNBS01000196.1 GCA_003644175.1 Planctomycetota bacterium
CAGCGGAAGCACTTTGTCAAGGTCGGCAACCTTGTCGACATCCGGGACCTCCACCGGAAAACGCACCGGTGCGCCGCCGGCGATTTGCACCGTGATCTCCCACGGCCCCATCAGCATCTCGCGCAACATCTGGCGAGAATAGCCCGGCGCATCCCCGACTGAAAGAAACAATGTTCCAACAACAAGAAAAACCACATATATCCGTAGTCGATACGGCTTTAATCTGATAACACTCTGCATAATTCCACCTTACTGCGACTGGTTAATGATATCGTTTGCTTTCAAGAGAAGCGCCTCGGTGTACTTGAGATTGTGCACGCCCCAACTGCCGTCGGCGGCCACCGTATCCAGAAGCACCTGCGCCTGTTTTGCAGCCGCACTCAACTTTTTGGCTTTTGCCCGGTCATCTTCAACTGCGATTTGTTCGCGCAGTTTTTCGAGCTTGCCGCCGGTGCGGGCATGCAGTTTCTTCGTCTGATTCTGCCAGAACGGTATGAGCTTTTCGCCGTAGTCTTTCGGGCGGCAGTAAACGCATGCGACGGGTGATGCTTTGGTTACCGTGCCGAAACGTACGATGTTGCTGTCGCCGTTGATCGGCGCTTTACCGATATGGCAATCCGAACATTTCACATGCGTCAAATACATCGGCCCCAGAATCCTGTCGTCGGCTATACCCGTCGGATGTTGCTCGGCGCCGTAGAAGCTGCTCTGAATATTGTGTGTGTCGCTGTGGCACTCGGTGCATTCCATCATGGCCGACACAGAATCGCCGGCGGTCCGGGCGTGTGCGACCTTGCCGTGGCAGGCAAAGCACTCGACCTTTTCGCCGCCGCCGTGCAGCCTGTGCAGATCGACGGAGTCGATTTCTTCATGAGATGCAGAGAACGAATGACACATCAGACAGACGTTTTCGTCGATAGCGCTGTCCTTTTCTATCTGGCCCTTATGGCATGAATCGTCGCAACTGGCCTGATATGAAACAAACTCGGCGTGATTGACCTCGACCATGCCGCGTTTGATCACTTTGTCGGGGACTTCATGGCAACTGCGACAATCGGTCTGCACAAGTCTTTTGTCCGTTTCTTTGGCCTTGAGGAAATGACATGTAAAACACACATCGGTATTGACGCTGAAGTGCTCGTCCCCTTCGAAATGACTGTGGCAGAGGCCGCACGTGATCTTTATGCCGTCAACCGTTTTGGAAATGTGATCGGCATGGGTAAATTTGATCCCCTTAAAATCGATCTTAACGGCGGCGACTTTCTCGGCGTCATGACATCCCGACCTCAGACACGAGGCGTCAGGGACAAAGCCGTTGGCCTTGGTCCCGACCCTGCCGACCAGACAGTCCACCGTCTGGGCCAGCCCGTTGATCTTGGCCCTGGCGTAATTCAAAAGGCCCGGCTCAGTATGGCACTTGAGGCAACCGACCTCATTATGGGACGACGCCTCCCAACTGTCGTAATACTCGTTCATGATATGACACGAATTGCAGAACTCCGGCGTGCCGGTCACCTCGATTCCGACAAACATAAACAATGCCAGCACCACCACCACAAGCAGTATACGCCCGCGCCGGCTCATGTGCTTAACAACACCCCAGCCCCATCCGAAAACACTCTTAATCTTCTTTAACATCGCACCAATCATATTAAATTACAAATCAGATTATAATATATCGGCTAAACCGTCCTCCGGGTTAATCAGCAATGCCTTGGTGTTTTGGGCAGTGTCAGCTTGAATGTGCTGCCCTTGCCCTGTGTGCTCTCTACCCAAATCCTCCCGTTATGCCGCTCGACAATCTGTTTGGCGATCGACAGTCCAAGACCCGTGCCGTCGCGTTCGGTCTTCCTGGCTTTGGCGCCGCGGAAAAACTCATCGAAGACGCGCGGTATCTCGTCGGCGGGTATCCCGATGCCGGTATCTTTAACCTCTATCTGCACACAATCGCCTTTATCGACTGCACTAATCTCAACGGCGCCCTTCTCCGGTGTATATTTGATCGCATTGAGAAGAATATTCACAATCACTTCTTCGATCGAGAACTTGTTTCCCACGATCCTGTCGACCGACGGCCCAATCGCTGTCGTCAGTACTATCGACTTGCTCTGGGCCCTGGCCTCGGCCGAGGATACGGCGTCGGCGATGGCCTCCTTCAGCGAGAACTCGTGGACCTCGAGTTTGTCGCTTAGGCGCATCTGCGTCAGTCGCAGCAGCGTCCTGACAAAAGTCGCTAAGATTTTCGTCCGGTGCTGAGCACGCCCGACAAAATCGCTCTGACGTTCGTTTAGCGGGCCCAACGTTCGGTTGATAACCACCTCAAGACAACTCTGTATCGCTGCAAGGTGCCCCTTGATGTCGTGCGTAACACGCGAAACGTATTCGTCCTTGACCTTGTCTTTTTGTTTTAGTTGAATATTCGCCTGCCAGTAAGCCTCTTCCTGATTTCGAAGCTGAACAGATATCGAACTGGTCATATAAACGATCATGAAAAGCGTCGTCGTGAACACCGAAACCATTACCGCGATGAGACGCTTGTCCCCAATTATGCATTTCGGCAGCAATCCCTCGAGGCAGTAATGGTGAATGACGCCATGGTGTTCAAGCAGCACCAGAAAAACCACAAGGCAGACGGCAAGCGTTGCCTGAAGGTAGCTCTCCCACGCCGGGAGCAATATGCTTGCTATCACCATATGGAAAACAAAGTAAACCATAAACGGATTTTCCACACCTCCTGAAAAGTGCACCAGCACCGTCAGTAATATCAAATCCAGCGAAATCTGAACACTCACAATCCTGTGGACCGCACTGAAGACCCTCTCTCCGTTGGGTTTCACCGCCCGGTTGAGCAAAATCAGAAAAACAGAATTATAAACCGTAAGAACGGCCGCAACGCAGTACAACGCTATCTGATTGACGGATATATGCAGTATCCTGCTCGCAACGAAAGTAGCCAGAATCACTCCTGTAATGGCTATCCATCGAATACGAATCAGCCAGTAGGCCCTTCTGACAAGCCTGGCGTTCTGCGGTAGAGGTTCCATTTCAGGCCCTGGCAAGTAGTTTTTCGACCTCGGCGATCAGGACTTCCGCATCAACCGGTTTGTCCAGAAAACCGTCGACCGGCAGCCACGTCGGATCGCCCGCCGTTGACTTGAAGTCGATGCCGCTCTTATCTTTCACGCCCGTAAGCATCAGGATGGGAACCTCCCTGGACTCGGGATCGCTCTTGATTTCTCTTGCCATCTCAAAGCCATCCCGCCATGTGGCCATCATCACATCCAGAATCACAAGGTCGGGCGATTCGGTCTTGAACTTCTCCATCCCTTCGGCGCGGTCGGCGGCCGTTGCGACGCTGAACCGCTGATCTTCCAGGATGGCCTTGAGCGAATCGGTGATGTCCGTATCATCATCCACAATCAGGATTTTCATACTTCCCATATTTTACCCTGTTCAAAGAGAACGACTAAGCAGTTCAAATTCAAAACACGCATACCCATTTAACATTATAGGGATTGGGCCGGGGAGTTCAACCCTGCAAGACCATGCCCATGCCGCTGTGGGGCGGAAAACAGCCTTCTTTCTCATTTTCGAGAACATATCTCACGGTAAAACACCTCTTTGTTTCAGGACAAGACTTTTCCAAAAACATGCCAAATCGCAATTTTGCAAAAGTCTTGTCAGCATTCTCGACGGCTGCCGCCGTATGGAAAAAAAACCGCTCAACACCACCTGATATCGGCTTATTCTTACGCCTTTGCGGTGTTGAAACGTGCATCAAGCTTAAACAGAATTTCGACCGGCAGATTCAGAATATCGTCTGAATCCAACGACAAGTGCAGGCGTATTTCCTCCAGGATCTCCGCGATCCTTGCCTCGTTGGCGGCAATAAGCGTAAACCAGATATTGAACTCGCTGTTTCTAAGGTAGCTGTGCGTAACTTCCGGATAAGCTGCAATCGCCGCCGAGGCAGTGTCAACATCGTCATCTGCGACCCGGACTGCCGCTAAAGTGCTTCTATAGCCTAACTTACGAGAATCGAGGCTGGCCCCGAGACGGCGTATCGCACCGGTGTCAACCATCGCCCGAACCCGCCTGAACACTTCCTCAACGCCGGCGCCGACCTTTTCTGCGATCACTTTGTACGGTTCCTGACTGAGCGGAAAATCGTGCTGAAGGGCCGCAAGAATCTTTCTATCCATGTCATCCATTGTCATACCTCTTTGTAATATCGGCACACAGGAAAAAACTGTAAGCAAAACTACTTGCTCGATGCCGGCCTGTCAAGCCCGGACGTCGCGATGCAGCAGCAGCGGGAAAGGGGGTTTTTGATTGACCCTGAGCCAAAAAGTGGCTATATATGGTGAAAATCGGTTAACAAGACTTTTGCAAAATTGCGGTTTGGCATACATTACTTAAGAAAATCATTTTTTCGAGTTTCTTAAGTAATCCCATAACATCCTGCCGCATAATGAGTTATCTCTAAGGAAAGAAAAAAGCTCAGCGATTTTTCTTTCCCAAAAACATGTCAAACCGTAATTTTGCAAAAGTCTTGGGTTAAGATGCCGGCCTGTCGCGCCGTATCAAGTACCGGAACAGGTATGTTTGTGTACCTGCCGAGGCAATTTTCTCATTTTTGGGAATTTGCAAATTTTTTTATTTTTTTCAGGAGTTTTTGACAAAGGAAGATTATGCCGGACGGAAAGGTATATCTGGTGGGCGCAGGCCCCGGCGACATGGAATTGATCACGCTGAAAGGCTCGCGGCTGATCGCCGAAGCCGATTGTCTTCTCTATGACCATCTGTTGAGCATGGAACTTCTAAACCACGCCAAAGAAGGCGCCGAGATAATCTCCGTCGGCAAGTTTGCGGGCAAACACACCCTGCCGCAGGAACAGATCAATCAACTGCTCGTCGACAAGGCGAAAGAAGGCAAGAACGTCGTCCGGCTAAAGGGCGGCGATTGCTATCTGTTCGGCAGAGGCGGCGAAGAAGTCGAAGCCTGCGTGGAAGCCGGCGTGGAGTTTGAAGTTGTCCCCGGTGTAACAAGCGCGCTGGCGGCGCCTGCCTATGCCGGCATTCCGCCGACACATCGCGACTGCACCTCCAACATCGCCG
>QNBS01000197.1 GCA_003644175.1 Planctomycetota bacterium
AAAAATGAAGGTGCCAGTTGCGTTTTAGCTTTGCGTTCATTGAAGCTAACCAAAGGCCGCTGGCAACAGTTCTGGGCTTACACCATGAGGCATGGATGCACATTGAATTAAGCGAGCACCCCTATAAATCGCGCCAAACGCTTGTGGGAAATAAGGTTATGGCGGGACAGTACTGCTTCGGTTTCTTTAATTCTTCGCTAACCCCCATATTTTTCGTGAACCAGTCGGACTCCAGACGCGGATAAAGCCTGTTGGAGAACTGGCCGTCCACGACACCGTAGTAAGTCAAGTGCAGGACGCCATCGTTGAAGAGCAAGCTTGGGTAGCAGTACAGTAGTTCCTTCTGCCCGCCGTGTGGGTCGGCAAACTCCAGTAATCGAGGATTCTCCCAGGTCGATCCGCCGTCATGGGAACGGACTTCGTAATACCAGCCACTGTTCGACCGCATGTACATCAAAAGTTTACCGGGCGCGATCTCCACGATGGCGGGCTCCCAGAACCCTTCGAGATCCCGCTTTTTAATTCTGGCTCCCGTCTTGCCCCGCATCAGGAGCGGGCCCGCCGCGAAGGTCCATGTCTTGCCCTCGTCATCTGAGTAGTAGATGGCGCTGGCGATCTGGCGGGCATGAACGCGAGGGGGCTTACTCCCCGGAGGAAACCACGGGAAGTGGACGGGGAAAATAACCCGACCCGATGATGTCTGGATCACCCTGTCATGCCGCCGTCGGTCGAGCGTTTGCAGTAACGCATGCCTTTTGTCAGGGCGAGATCACGCTCCGTGTAGCAGAACAGAGCAACGCCACTGCTCAGCCTTAGCAAAGCAGGCATCATGAACGAGCGTACCCACCACACGCCATTGATCCGTCTTTCCGCCTCGTCGTCGGATCAGATACCCGCTTGCTCCCTTCACCGGCGACCAACGCAGCATGCAGTGGTTCGCGGTGATCGAGTCAGCGCTCAGCGATTCCGGCGCAGCAAGCACCTTGGCAAAGTTCTCCGCCAGGCGAAAGGAATCAATGCTTAGATTCGCCGCACCGGCGTGGGCTTTTGTAACAGTCAATCGGACGGTACGAAACCCCATTTTCCCCAGTGGCCACACACCGACAGAAGCTGTTATGAAACCTTTGCCGCGCATATCAAGCGCCTCTGTCAACACCTGTCGAACGCTGCCGTCTGCGTTGCCAACTTCTATCCGACAGCCGCCGCGCCGGGCGTGCGCCTTGTAACGGATTTCGAGCGTGTACCGGCCCGGCAGAACATCAGGCAATGTGAATTCAATGAACTCACCGGGCGACTCGGCCTTCAGCAGAAGCCAGACGCCGCCGTCTGCGCCGGCGTCGTCGACCTCCTTCGCAGAAGCTCCGCTTGTCCACATTCCAACGATTGATCGGTCTTCGGCCCGCCACGTGTACGTTTTGTCTGTCGCATCCAGTTCATGCGTTGAAGCCCTAACCGGCGCCACAGTCGCAGCAACAGTCGCGATCATACCGCAAAGTACGGCTATTAATAAACAGAGGTGTTTCGACATAAAGCTTCTTTTGGTAGTGAAGTGTTCAAATAGAATAAGCTATTCATATAAAAATCTCCGATTCGTTCTTTCTGTTTTTTTCAAGTATTTTGGTCGTGGCGGTATTCCCAGGGCCTCCGGATCGTATGTTGCGGTAAATTCTTTTTCGAATATGGCAACGAGTTTTCGTTTTTGTTTTGCGTATTCGGGTTTTCCGGCTATGTTATTTAGTTGGCCGGGGTCTGCTTGCAGGTCGTACAGCTCTTCGTAAGGGCGTTTTTCGAAGGCCAGTTTAAATAGTTTCTTTACCTTGGGATCATTGCGATGGGCTTCCATAAATGCCTTTGTCGGTGATCGATCGACCTCGCCGTATTTTCCTCTGTTTTTCCGGTATGCAACCGGGTCGCCGGAAGGCCATCGGTCGGGTTCGTAGTTTCTTATGTAGAGAAAATCGGCGGTTCGAAGGGCGCGAGCGGGATAGCCGGTGTCGTCTGCGCGGCATTTGAAATCATGGTAACCTCTGCCGGTGAATGTCTTGTCGCGTTTTGGGTCGACCTGACCTTGTCTTTCAGACATTAAGACATTTATAAAACTTTTTGCGGTCATGGTTTTCAGCGGTTTCAAACCTGCCGCTTCCATAAATGTTGGGCCAAGTTCGGCGAGATTAACAAAATCGTCTACTACGCGCCCGCCTTTGATCGCTGCCGGCCATGAGATTGCAAGCGGTACTTGTGTGCCTGTATCGTATAACTCAACCTTGCAGCGAGGGAAAGGCAGGCCGTTGTCGCCGGAAATTACTACGAGAGTATTTTCAAGTTCACCTCGCTGTTCGATAAGGTCGAGCATTTCGCCGAGTCTGCGGTCAAAACGCTGGACCTCAAAATAATAATCGCACAGGTCCTTTCTTATGACGGGATCGTCCGGCAGGCAAGCAGGGACGGCAACGTCTTTGGGGTTCATTCCGCTTTTGATCCCGCTATCATAGGCGTATGGTCGATGAGCGTCCTGGCTTCCGAACCAGAAGCAAAAAGGTCTGTCGTCAGGACGTTTGTCCATGAATTCGGCGAAGTCTTTGTATTTTGGACCTGCGGGATCACTCCTTCCGTCTATAAATTTTATTGGGCTGCAGCCTTTGAGCATGTGTCCTGCGTGGTAGCCGATCTCTTCAAGAGCGTCTGTGTAGACGCCGAACTTGTTCGGGAAGATGCCTCTAAGGTTAGCGGCGGTTTCAAGCTCCCACATGTTTCTGCCGGTAAGAATTGCCGATCTCGATGGGCCGCAGGACGGCGCACTGCAAAAGGCGTTTTTAAACAACACACCTTGACGGGCTACGCGATCAAAGTTGGGCGTTTTAACAACGCTGTCACTGCCGGGTATGAACATATCGTGGGCGATACTCGCGTGCGGCCATGACCAATCGTCGCCAAATGCGAATAGTATGTTCGGTTTCTTTTTTGGATCATTGCCCCTGCCGCCTCCAACAGTACAGCCGCTAAATAAACAAAGCCCAACACCGGCTTTCAAAAAATCTCTTCGTTTCATACCTGCCTTTGAAATTTACTCGCTTACAATATCTATCTTTGCCCAGTAAGCTGCCTCATACTCGCCGCCGTTGGACTGGTTGACAAGTTCTATCCTGGCTCTCTTACCAGCAAATTCGCTTAGGTCAACTTCGGTCTCGAGCCATCCGTCTTTGGCAGTGTCTTTACCGACCGGCGTCCTAAACAGTTCTTTACCATGTTTCAGTTTAACGATCAGATCCCAATCGCCTTTGGGGTGATGACCGACAACAAGGGCAAGAGTAGTCTTTTTGTTCTTCGGGATCGAAATCCTTCCAGAAATTTTACTGCCGGTCTCTCTGTCAACAGGATAGGTCACAATGACATTCTTTTTGCCGCCAAAGGCATCTCTCAAACCCGGATTCATTTTTTTGCCGCAGTCAATGATCCTCCAGCCGGGAAAGATTTTCCCTGTCGGGAAGGCTGCGGAGTATTTGATCTTTTTCATTTCAGCATCTGTAAATTTGCTGCCGG
This sequence comes from Planctomycetota bacterium, assembly GCA_003644175.1. Lineage (GTDB taxonomy): Bacteria > Planctomycetota > Phycisphaerae > Sedimentisphaerales > Anaerohalosphaeraceae > B28-G16. The sequence goes on from QNBS01000197.1 coordinate 3,541, forward strand.
CGATCGCCCCAGGGGCCCAGCATTGCTCAAGCTTGCTCGGTTTCGGGGTTTGGGCGGCAATCACGAAAACTTCTTTGCCGTCTTGATCTTTTTCGATCCGGCCGCCCTGACGAATCACAGCGTCGCGAACAAGCTGGGCGGAAACTTCGATCATTTTCGGGAAGGTGTAAGGTGAGTGGGAAAATTTACCATTGGGATCAAGAGCCGATTTGAATTTGTCCGGCAGATTCTTAAAACCTATCATCGTGCACAGTACACCGGCGGCATTAGATGGGTTACAGTCGGAATCCTGCCCGCAGCGGGTTGAGATAGTGATCGTCTTGTCGATGTCGCCTTCGCCATAGAGCAGGCCCATTACGATATAAGCGCCATTGATCTTGGCGTCAATATTGAAGTTGCCCTTATCGCAGGAAGCCATCCGGTAATCCGGATTATCCTGATACTTCGCCTCGATCAGATGCCATGTCTTTTGCCAGTTGTCTGGATTTTCGCTGTGCCATTTAATTACGTCTCTTATACATTCGGCATACTGGCTGCCGGCAGGAATACAGGCCAAGCCTGCGTGTACGATCTTTTGCATATCCTTTTCGAAGAAAGCTTCGGCGTACATTCCTCCGACGAACTGGCCGCCGTAGAGACCGTCACCGTAATTCATAAGACGTCCGAATTTTTCGCCAAGTTCGATAACAAGGTTCGGCATACCCGGGGCGATAAGCCCGGAATAGTCCGCTTCGATCTGATAGTCGATGTCGTCGGCGTGGTCGGTAAATTTCGGGTGACCTGAATCCGGCGGGGCAATCCCTTTTCGCAAATTATCACGTCCATAATGATTTGCGTGCGCAAGCCCATATCCGCTATTGGCAAAATCGATCCCTGCCTGGCGGATATCAACATCAAAACCGTATTGCTGAAGCGTCCGAATAAAGGTCATCTCCACATAAATATCATCTTGTCCGAACTGGTTGATCCTTTCCGGCGTCCATTTGGGCATTTTTTCGGCTGGCATGATCTTACCTTTCCACTTAAATTCCGTCGGCCCGCCCCAGCCGACGCCTGCCATCTGACCAACCCAGCCGCCCTTCATCTTGTCAAGATACTCATCAACAGATATCCTGCGAAACTGAGTTGAACGTTGCTCCTGATCTTTACGCTCAACACACCCAACAAAAACCACAACACTTAAAACCGCCAGCAATAACATCTTCTTCATAACAAAATCCTTCCCTTTATCTGACATTTCTCATATACTATTATATATCTTAGCTCGCTTACGCCGCTGAGCCTCTTTTCTGATAGAATATCACATTGCTCTCAACAATTCAAGGTTTCCAGCAATACTTGGCATTAACCATACCCAATGCCCGCCGGCTTCAATCGATGGATACGTTCAAGGATTTCCACAAACAGTGATTGCGAACGAAACTACAAACAAAATGAGCTGTCAAGTCGATAGTTATTTTTTCAACACAAGCTGAAATTGCAGTTTAAAGTGCTATAAACAGCGATTTGTTTTTAAAAAGT
>QNBS01000198.1 GCA_003644175.1 Planctomycetota bacterium
CTTAAAAAAGAAGTTTGTGAATCCATCAGTCATATGCGTTCCCAACAATCACTATTACGATCTTTTTTCGAAAAGACTAAACTTAAATTATGAGTCGTTCCATTACTTACGCAAAGGTCAATAATAAGCAATTACAGATCGATTCCTCAGCTTGTAAGCATACAACACTCAATCGCCCAGGCATTGAACCCAGAAGCACTACAGTGTGTCTCTATGGTAGATGAACAATTTGATGGAGATGTGTGCCGTATTTGTGTCTGTGATGACGACACTATTGAGGCACAGTTTATTGGCGAGAATATTTCACGATGGATTAGTGTTGATGGATTGCAGCCTAATGATATTTGCATACTCGTTCGTCAAACACCTCCGAGATATGCTGGGAAGCTTATTGATAAGTTAGAAGAATTGGGGATTAAGGCAAGGATTGAATCAGAACTTCAGGATTTACTTGCTGAACCTATAACAAAGTTGCTGGTTTCACTGCTCAAACTTCTTGTCCTGAAGAGGGCACCTGTCGATTGGAATAGTGTCGTTGATTTTCTGTCGGTTGCTAAAGGAGTTGATGATGGAGTTGCGGGCGACATTGAGAATGGTCTTGGTGTTCTCCTTAAAGAGAAACGAAATGTATTAACAACAAATAGAAATTGGACAACTGAATCAGTGAAAGAACTTTTAGATATCCTGATTGGTTTTCTGGGTTTGACAAATATTCAAAATACATTTAGACAATATGAGCAAGGTGCATATCTTCAAGGAGTAATAGACTCTATCGTTGGTCATTTAACAGATAGATTAAACACAATGCCTTGGGAAAGAACTATATATGATTTTGAGGGACATGATTCTATTCCAATAATGACGTTGCACAAAAGCAAGGGTCTTGAATTTCATACGGTTGTCTTTATTGGTTTGGAAGATCAGGCCTTGTGGAATTATAACAGTAACCCTGACGAAGAGACTTGTGGCTTTTTCGTAGCATTTTCAAGGGCCAAAAAACGAATGATTATGACAGCTTCATTATCAAGACCTGATCGATTTGGGCGTGTTAGAACTCAATCAATTGATACGGTGAAACCTTTATACGAATTATTGTCTCAAGCTGGAATAGAGCCGGAGAGAATCGGGACGAATTCGAACTGAGTCCCGGCTCGCCGGGATTGAATGGCAAAGGGGGGGAGAGAATTAGTAGTAGATCAAAAGTCAAAGTGAAGAGTGCAAAGCTGTGGAAGCGCTTCGCTTTGTTTTTTTTCTGGATTCCCGATCGGGGTCGGGAATGACAGTGTGAGGGGGCGGTTGGGACTGTTCGGACGTGTCGGACTTTGAACCCCCTGCGTTTGCAGGGGGCTAAACGAATTTGAATCGCTTGGCGATGGTGTTTAAACAGGTCCCTCGACTTCGGCACGCTGCGCTTCGCTCCGCATTCCTTCGCTCGAGATGACACGCCTTCGGCGAGTGAGTAGTTAATAGTGAGTAGTGAGTAGAAGTGGCGGGAGGTCGGGGGCGTGTGGGTGGTGTGATCGGGCCCCCACTTCCGTGGGGGTTAAATATAGGGGCTGGCGGCGATTTATCGGCAGCAGGGAAAACGCGATAAGGCTGTGCAAGTGTATCAACGAGCGGCCGTACTTGAGATTGGAGCAACGGGCGTCAGAGAAGGACAATAGGCCGAAACGTTTGTGGCTGTATCGGAAGTTGCCAACGGGCCGGAGGCGTTTCATATCAGAACACAAGACAAACTCCTGAATGATCCCCTGCCCGACGGTTTCGGTTTGTATGGGTTTTTCGGGCCAAAAAGGCGGAATTTTCTTCCGGGGCGTTGTGCGGGAAGCCAAAACGTCTCCGGGCCGTTTTAATGTGAACGGCTCTGCCCGCCAGGTCGATGACCAAAATAATGGGCCAACGATGTACGCTTTGTTGTACACATGGAAATTTAAACACGATTTGGGGTATTTACGAAAGGAAACAGAAAATGAAGAAGACATGTGTATTGATTCTGGCGATTGGGACTACGGCACATCAAGTTTGGCGTTTATAAAAAAGCGTATTTTTATTTGAGAAAGGTGTTAATTATGAGTGAACAGACAGAGAAACTGAAACACACGGCCCAGGAGAAGCTTGAAAATGTCAGACAACAGCTTGACAAAGCAAAGGAGACTCTTGAAACGACATTCGATAAAACGAAATCCCAGGTAACACAGAAAATCCAGGAAGCAAAAGCGTCCCTGAATGAGACACGGGTGCAGGCCCGCAAGAATAAGGCCGGGTTCAAAGCGGAATTCAAAGAGCACAAGGATGAGTTTGTCGAAAAGATAGAGCACCTCAAGGAAGCGGCGGCGGCGAAACTCGAGGAAAGATCACAACATAAAGTAATTGCCGGCGCTGAAAAGGCCGAACGGCACGCCCAAATATGCATAGACAATGCGGTCGTCGCAATTGCAGAGGCTGAGCTTGCCTGTCTCGAGGCCTGCGAGGCGAGGATGGAAGCCGAAGAAGTCCTCGCCGGCGCCACATAATCGAAATATGCAGACAATTTGATCAGGAATATGAGAACAAACTGCTTATGAAAGGAGCGTAACATGAAACGAAACGGGACAACACAAGCCCAAAGCATCGGCGGATATGGAATCATACATCTTCGACGGTGGTTCAAATGTCTTTTTGTGTCCCTGCTTGCGTTGGTTTTTGCGATCGCAGGCTGTGACACACAGGCCAAGACGGGCACACTGGCGGGCGCCGGAATAGGCGCATTGGCAGGCCAGGCCATCGGCGGCAGTACCGGGGCGACACTGGCGGGCGCCGCCATCGGCGCAGGTGCAGGCTACATAATCGGCAACGAGGGGGACAAGAAGCGGGCGGCGGTCTACAACTATAACACCCCCACTCCGCTGACCGGCACCCGGTGGAAAGTCGCCAGGCTCGATATGGATGATCCGCCGATATATGATTCGATAACCGTCGAATTCAAACCCAACGGCGAGGTCGTTACGACCAGATACGAACCCGGAGGCACAACGACCATAACAGAGGAGCGCTATCGGATCGTCGGCGACACGCTCATCATCAACAAGCCCGGCTATATCGTAAATGCAAAATACAGGATACAGGGCGGCAAAATGACCGTAACCGCACCTGAGTTCACGGCGGTTCTGCAGAAGATGGGCTGATTGAAGAGGCCGCCGAATCGAGGTATTGGTTCAAGAGACCGAAGTAAAAACAGAGAGGCAGAGTTCGAGATTGAAAACCGAGAACCGTCCAATATGGTTTGTCATAACAGACGCGTCAGGTTGTTACGAAAGGGCTCAGTTCGCGGAGGCGATTGACGATGGGGGCCATTTTTTCGATGACGAAATCGACCTCGTTTTGGGTGTTGTAGCGGCTGAGGCTGAAACGGATCGAGCCGTGGGCGGCGGTGAAGGGCACGCCCATGGCGCGCAGGACATGGGACGGCTCCAGCGATCCGCTGGTGCAGGCCGATCCGCTGCTGGCGCAGATGCCGAAACGGTTGAGCATGAGAAGAATCGCCTCGCCCTCGATATACTCGAAGCTGATATTGGTGGTGTTGGGCAGGCGATTTTGGGTGTCGCCGTTGACCATGCTGTCTGGACATGTGGCGAGGATTCCCTTTTCGAGCCTGTCGCGCAGCTTTCGGATGCGTGTGTTTTCATCGTCGATATTTTCGCCGGCAAGTTGGCACGCCTTGCCAAGGGCGATGATGCCGGGGACATTTTCAGTGCCGGCCCTTCTGCCGGATTCCTGGTGGCCGCCCACCATAAACGGCGCCAGCCTGGTGCCCTTTCGCACATAGAGAACGCCGACGCCCTTGGGGGCGTGGAGCTTATGGCCCGACAGGCTGAGCAGATCGATGGGCAGTTCGGCCAGGTTAATCGGAATCTTTCCCACCGCCTGGACGGCGTCGGTATGAAACACGATGCCCTTTGATTTGACCATCGAGACAATTCGCTCGATCGGAAACACCGTGCCCGTTTCGTTGTTGGCGTACATGATCGAGGCGATGGCCGTATCTTCATTGAGACTGCTTTCGAGTTCGTCCAGGTTGAGCCTGCCGTTCTTATCGACGCTGATCTCGACAATGTTATAGCCGTGATGTTCCATCTCGCGACAGGTGCTCAATACCGCCGGGTGTTCAACGCGGGTGGTGACGACCGTGCGTTTGCCGCCGGCCATTTCGAGCGTGCCCTTGATCGCGGCGTTGTCGCTTTCGGTGCCGCAACTCGTGAAGATGATCTCTTCGGGCCGGCAGCCTAAAAGCGACGCAATGCGCTCCCTTGCCCGGCCGATCTTCTTGCCGACCTGTCCGCCGAACGAATGCATGCTGGATGGATTGCCGTAAAGCCGGCCCAGATACGGCGTCATCTCTTCTATCACTTCGCCGGCGACCCTGGTCGTGGCGTTATTGTCCATATATACGATGTCTGTGGTCATTGTCCGTCCCCTCTGTGATCATGCTGCTGTCCAGCGGAGTCCTTATCTTCTTCGACAAAGAGTTCGTCGCCGACAAACTCCCTGAGCCCGGCCTCGACGACATCCCTCATGGTGACTTCGGCCATCTTGCAGCGGGCGCACATGCCCCTGAATGCAACGATGACCTTGTCGCCTTCGACGTCGATCAGTTCCATATCACCGCCGTCGGCGCGGAGTTTCGGTCGAATCTGCTCGTTAACCGTCTGCTGGATGAGTTGAATCTTCTGGATATTGGTCAGCTTCCCGCCCCTGGCGGGCCGGCGCCTGCGATGCGTGTCGGCCTTGTCGCCCTGGATCTGTTCGATAATCTTTTCAATCTCGCCGCGGCAGCCGCCGCAGCCGCCGCCGGCCTTGCAGTAATTGGTCACCTGCTCAACGGTCGTCAGGTCGTTTTCACGAATGACCTTCTTTATCTCTTCGTCGGTAACGCCGAAACAGGTGCAGACAATCTTGCCTTCCTTTTCGTGCCTGACTTTGCCCTTATTGCGATAGTTTTCAATCGCCGCGGCCAGCGCCTCCTGGCCCATTACCGAGCAGTGCATCTTCTGTTCGGGAAG
>QNBS01000199.1 GCA_003644175.1 Planctomycetota bacterium
CAGATGACCAACTGGGGCGCTCACTACCTGGACATCGCACAGTGGGGCAACGGCGCCGACGACACCGGCCCCGTCGAAATCGACGGCAAAGGCGAGTTTCCACCCAAAGGGCTGTTTAATACCGCCGACAGAGTCGATATCAAGTACACCTACGCCAACGGCGTCCTGCTGCATCTGACGACCAGCGGAGGCCATACACGTTTTGAGGGAACCGCCGGCTGGGTGGACGTTACTCGCGGTCGGATCAAGGCCGGGCCCGAATCGCTCTTGAAGGTGAAGATCAAACCCAACGAAATCCACCTGTACAAAAGCCGCGATCACAAACAGAATTTCCTGGATTGTATCAAGAGCCGCAAGCAGCCCGTTGCCGATGCGGAAATCGGCCACCGCTCGGCTTCCGTATGCCATCTTGGAAATATCTCGATGCTGTTGGGCAGACCCGTCAAGTGGGACCCCAAAAAGGAAAAGTTCATTAACGACGCCGCCGCCGACCAGATGATCGGCAGGCCAATGCGAGCGCCGTGGAGATTGTAGTCTTAATCAGAGAAAGGTTGAAAAGGAAGGTAACTAATGAAAAGTACGACATGCATCACAAGCGTTGCGATTATTGTTTTGTTGCTCTTAATGTTTGGGGTAAGCGCCTCCGCCGAGCAGGTGCGGATTGAGTTGTCGGCGCCGAAAGCCGACTGCCTGGACGTACCGGTGGAGTGTGCGGTCCGACTGCCCAAGGCGCTTGCTCGCGTCGATTGCAGCCGACTGAGCGTTACCGTCCGCCAGGATGGACAGTCCGGCGACATTTGCGGTCAGATAGTTCGGACGCCCGACGGCAAAGCCAAACTGTGCTGGGTCGCCCCGAAGATTGCCGCCGGCGAGGCCGGCAAGTGGACTGCAACCGTGAGCAAGGGAAAGGCCGGCGCCGGATTCAGTTGGAAGGATAATTCCGGTGAATATCTTGATCTGCTCTTTGACGGCCGCAAGGTAACCCGGTATATGTACGCTTACGACAAATCAACGCCCGAGCGTCTGCACGAGACGTACAAGGTGTTCCATCATGTCTTCGACGCCGACGGCAAAAACGTGATCACAAAAGGCCCCGACGGCCGGACGCCCTATGAAAAGGGCCTCTACCCCCACCATCGGGGCATCTTCATCGGCTGGAACAAGCTGAAGCATCAGGGCCAACAGTACGATTTCTGGCACATGAAGGGTGTCTTTCTGGTGCACCGGAAGTTCGAGCAAATGGCGGCAGGGCCTGTCCTGGGCAGTTCGACGGCGGTGATTAACTGGATCGACAAGAAGGGCAAACCGGTCATTGAAGAGCAGCGAACGACGACCGTCTTCCGCCAGAGCGATCCGACGATACTGCTCCTTGAGTTCGAGACCAATCTCAAGGCTGTCAACGGCGATGTCATTCTTGACGGCGATCCGGAGCATGCCGGTTTTCAGTATCGCCCGCACAACGACGTTGCCGCCGGGCCGGCCGATGTCAAGGCGCGTTACCTGTTTCATACCGACGGCATCGACGCTCACAAGGACCGGAATCTGCCGTGGGTGGCGATGTCATACGGCCTAAACGGAAAACGCTACAGCGTATTGCACATGAACCATCCCGACAATCCCAAGCCGTCGTTCTATTCGGCCTACCGCGATTACGGGCGATTCGGGGCGTTTTTCAAGCACAAAATAAAGAACGGCCGGACCCTGAATCTGAAATACCGTGTTCTCGTTGTCCCGGGTGATTTGCCCAAACGCAACGAAATGGCCGCCAGGTATCTGTCGTTTGTCGACGGTCCAAAGGTGAACAAGGTTGTTTGGAAGTCGGCGTCTGCGACATCCGGCGCAGGGTCGGCGACGAAGATGGCGCCGCTGCCGATTGTGTTGCCAAAGCCGATGTTTGTCGGGACTCCCACAAATATCAAGGTTCCGAATCTGATGAAGGCGCGCGGCAAGCCGCGTGCTCCTTTCTATGCTCCCGCCGGCTGCGTAAACCTTGCCGCCGGAAAGATCGTCGCCAGCACCGACGAACTGCCCATCATCGGAGAAATCGAGATGATTACCGACGGCGACAAAGAAGCCGCCGACGGCAGTTATGTCGAGTTGGGACCGTTCCAGCAGCATATCACGGTCGACCTGGGCGAGATGTGCGAGGTGTATGCGGTCTTAGTCTGGCACTATCACAAGCAGGCCAGGGTTTACTTCGATGTTATTGTCCAGACCGCCGACGACGCCGACTTTATCTCGAACGTCAAGACGCTGTTCAACAACGACATTGATAATTCCGCCGGGCTCGGTATAGGCGCCGATATGCACTATATCGAGACGTCGGAAGGCAAACTCATCGACGGCAAAGGCGCCAAGGCTCGTTTCGTGCGTTTGTACAGCAACGGCAGCAACGCCAACGACCTGAACAACTATATCGAAGTCGAGGTCTGGGGCAAGCCCGCAAAGTAACCTGCCCGGCAGGGAACTTTGCGAGTGTCTGTAGTTTCTTGCACACCCCCGCCGGGAGAGCCCGGCGGGGGTGTGATGTTTTATACGGATTGTAAAAAAATCGCATGCCGTAATACAAGGCTGTGAGATGAGATCATCGAAAACATGTTTTTTGCTGATTTTGGCTGTTACCCTGACGGCTGCGGCGATACGACTGCCCCGGCTCGCTCAGCGTCCCATGCACACCGATGAAGCGATCCATGCCGAGAAGTTCGGTATGCTGCTGGAGGCCGGCGGGTATGAATATGACCCCGATGAATATCACGGTCCGACGCTGAACTATTTCACGCTGATTGCGGCGAAGCTGTGCGGTCAGAGGACATATCAGCAGATCAATGAGTTTACGCTGCGCGTAGTGCCGGTCGCCTTCGGGATCCTGCTTGTGCTGCTGACGGTCGGTGTCGCAGACGGCATGGGACGGCCCGCCGCGATTGTGGCGGCGGTGCTGACGGCCGTTAGCCATGCGATGATTTTCTATAGTCGCTACTACATCCAGGAAACGCTGCTTGTCTGCTTTACTTTCGGGGTGATAGTCTGCGGCCGGCGATACGCAAGGAGCAGGCGCCCGGGCTGGGCGGTCGGCGTCGGTGTGTGCGTCGGGTTCATGCACGCCACCAAAGAGACGTTTGTGATTGCGATAGCGGCGATGGCGGCGGCTCTTTTGCTTACACGGATTCTGCGCGGCAGGGCCGGCGAGATACCTGCCGAAACCGTCCGGAAGCTTAATCGCATACATATTGTCCTTGGGCTTGTCGCGGCGGTTGTGGTCTCGGCGATTCTGTTTTCATGCTTCTTCACATGCCCGCGCGGCATAATCGATTCGGTGCTGACTTACAAGACCTACCTGGACCGTGCCGGCAACAACCATGTCCATGCGCATCCGTGGTATTATTATCTGCAGATTCTCATTTTCACGCGCCTCGGCGGCGGTCCAATATGGTCCGAGGTTTTGATCGTAGCCCTTGCGATTGTGGGATTTGTCGCTGCGATTACCAGGCGGGGCATAAAGAACGTCGATTTTGACTTCCTGCGGTTCGTCGGTTTTTATACGCTCATTATGACGGTGGCTTATTCGTGCATACGCTATAAGACCCCGTGGTGTCTGATGGGCTTTTTGCACGGCATGATACTGCTTGCCGGAGTCGGCGCCGTTGTCCTGGCGAGGCTTGCGCCGCCGAGATTGCCGCGGGCGGTCGTTGTGAGTATTCTTGCTGTTGGTGTCCTGGGACTGCTGTGGCAGGGCTGCATCGGAACGTACAAATACTACGACGACCCCGCCAATCCTTACGTTTATGCACACACGAGTTCGGATGTTTTCGGAATGGTTGAAAACATCGAGAAGATGGCGGCGCTGCATCCCGACGGGAAGGACATGTATGTTGAGGTGATATGTCCGGGGGATGACTACTGGCCGTTTCCGTGGTATCTGCGGTCGTTTAGTCGGGTGGGCTATTACAATGAGGTGAACATGACAACGAGCCCAGCACCGGTTATCATAGCGTTCGCCTCGCTGGAGCAGGAGGTCTTAAAGAAGATATTCAACGTTCCTCCGCCGGGCGAGAAGAATCTTTACGTGCCGCTGTTTGAGTCGTATATGGAATTGCGGCCGACGATCGAGTTGCGAGGGTTTGTGACCAACGATCTGTATCAAAAGCAGTTTGAGCCGCCGAAATTAGAGGAGCTTGAGAGCAAAATGGAAAAAGAGCCTCCGGAAGTTGTGCTGGTGAACAGTCAGGGCGATGCGATTGAGGGCATCTGTCGCTTTTCGCATGAGGCGATGGCGACGACTTTCGAGGTGCTGATTCAGCACGACGACCGCGCCTATGCGCGTCAGGCGGCAATGGAGGCGTTCGGCGAGATAGACCGGATCGAGCAGGAGTTGAGCAGCTTTGTTGAAAACAGCGACATCGGCAGGATCAACACGGCCGTGGTGAATAAGCCCGTCAACGTGGGTCTGGAGACGTTTGAGTGTCTGCAGATTGCATGCCGCCTCTGTGCGGAGACTTACGGCGCCTTTGACGTGACCACGGGATCGCTTTTTGAGTGTCTGCTCGACGAGGACAAGCAGCCGCGTACGGTTGATCAACTGCGGCTTGCCGCGGCCCGTTCGCGAACAGGGTCGCATCTCTTGAAACTGGACGGCGTCCTGCATACCGTGTCGGTTTCGGCGGTGGGAGTGAAGGTGGATCTGGGGGGCATCGGCAAGGGTTTTGCCGTCGACAAGGTCGCCGCCCTGTTGCGCCGGTGGAGCATCGACAGGGCGATGATCCACGGCGGATACAGCACGGTGCTGGCGATGGAGGCGCCTGCGGATTCTGCGGGTTGGCCGATCACGTTCAGTAATCCGCTGGACCGGAAAGAGACTATTGCCAAACTTACGATCCAAAATGAAGCCGTCAGCGGCTCGGGGCTTGAACAGGGCGCCCACATCATCGATCCTCGCCGGGCAAAGCCGGTGGCCGGCAAGATCGCTTCATGGTCAAGTGCGCGCGATGCGGCGACTGCCGATGCGCTGTCGACGGCGTTTATGGTC
>QNBS01000200.1 GCA_003644175.1 Planctomycetota bacterium
ATAAAAGAAGGAGCATTATCGATGTGGGTCCTGATCATAATTCCGGTTGTCATACTGCTCGTTCCGGTCATACTCTACAATGGCCTCATCGCCAAACGCAACCAGGTACGAAACATCTTCGCCACCACCGACGCCCTCTTAAAGAAGCGATTCGACCAACCTCAATACGCGAATATGGACAAAACAATAATCCCCACAAAAGAGGTATCATGCTTAAAACAAAACCGTACACAAAACCATTGTCTCTTGCCGTTTGGGCAACCATTACCGCGCCGGCCCTGCTGTGCATCCTGGGCTGTTCGTCGCTGGAAGCATCCCTGGGCAACATCGGCGTTGGCCAGGTGCTCACCGGCGTCGCCGGCGACGACAACTACGAACCCGTCCATGGCCGTATCATGACCCGATGGGCAAAGCAGGTCTCGCCCCGCAATGTTCATAAGGAATACCCGCGTCCGCAGATGGTGCGAAAAGACTTCCAGAACTTAAACGGCCTCTGGGAATATGCAATCCGCCCCAAAGACGAAAGACATCCCCTTGAATATGACGGCAACATTCTCGTCCCGTTCGCCGTCGAATCGGCTCTCTCCGGCGTCGGCAAGCCCGTCGGCAAGGAAAACCGCCTCTGGTATCGCCGCACCTTTGAAATACCGAAGAAATGGACCGATCGGAGAGTCCTGCTGAATTTCGGCGCCGTCGACTGGGACGCCGCCGTCTGGGTCAACGACATACAGATCGGCGCCCACAAGGGCGGCTACGACCCCTTTACTCTCGACATTACCCGCACCCTCAACGAAAGCGGCCCGCAGAAAATCGTCGTCAGCGTCTGGGACCCCATCAACGAAGGCACTCAACCCCGCGGCAAGCAGGTCAGGAAGCCCAGGGGCATCTGGTACACCTCCGTAACCGGAATCTGGCAGACCGTCTGGCTCGAACCCGTACAGGAAACATATATTAAGTCGATCAGGATCACGCCCGACATCGACGCCCAGGAAGTCCTCATCAGCGTAGACGCCGCAAACGCCGCCGGATGCACCTTCAAAGCAAAAGCGTCATCGGTCGCTTTTGCCGGAAGCGTCGAGACTGGCGATGCCGACAATATCAAAATCCGAATACCCAACGCCAAACTATGGTCGCCCGATTCACCGCACCTCTACGACCTGACCGTAAAGGTCGGCAAAAACGGCAAAACTCTCGACTCGGTCAAGAGCTACTTCGGCATGCGCAAAATCTCGCTGCAAAAAGACCGCACCGGCATTAACCGACTCTTCCTCAACAACAAGCCGCTCTTTCAGTACGGCCCGCTCGACCAGGGCTGGTGGCCCGACGGACTCTACACCGCCCCCACCGACGACGCCCTTCGATACGATATCGAAATGCTCAAAAAAATCGGCTGCAACATGCTGAGAAAACACGTCAAGGTCGAGCCCGACCGGCTCTATTACTGGTGCGATAAATTAGGATTGATGGTCTGGCAGGACATGCCCAACGGCGACCGTCATATCGGCCGCAAGGGCTCCGATCTCAAACGCAGCGCAGACTCGGCAAAACAGTTCGAACTGGAATGGAAAAACGTCATCGACGCGCTCAGGAATCACCCCTGCATCGTCATGTGGACGCCCTTCAACGAAGGCTGGGGGCAATACGATACCGAACGCATTACAAAATTGACAAAGCAATACGATCCTGCCCGCCTGGTCAACAGCACCAGCGGCTGGGCGGACCGCGGCACAGGCGACGTGCATGACATACACAGCTATCCCGGCCCGGCGGCGCCTCCGCTCGAAGAAAACCGCGCCGCCGTCCTTGGCGAATTCGGAGGTCTCGGCCTGCCCGTTCCCGGACACACCTGGCAGGAAAAGAAAAACTGGGGCTATCGCAGTTACAAGACCGCCGACGAACTCACCGACGCCTATGTCGCGCTGCTCGGCAAGCTCCGACCGCTCATCGCAGGCGGGCTTTCCGCCGCCGTCTACACCCAGACAACCGACGTCGAGATCGAAGTCAACGGCCTGATGACCTACGACCGAGCCATCCTAAAGATGGACGCCGAACGCATCGCCGAGGCCAACAACAAACTCTACCTGCCGCCGCCATACAAGCAAAGAATCCCATAACACCCTGCACGAACAATTCCCGAAAGCCCTGTTATTATGGAAAAAGCAGCAATTGTGCGCCTATCTGCGAATTCGGGTATAGGAATTGTCTTTTTTGGGTTGACGAACGGCGTAAAAAAAGATACAATAGCTTATATCGGCTTTTTTTGCGGGGGCAGGAGATAGCCGGCTTTAGTTTATGAAGAACTCAACAAATGGGTGATTTCAGCCGGAAAGAGTTTTGTGGCTCGGTAGCGGACGAACCGGAATTGCCGCTTTACACAGGCATACAACTCAACTTTTAGAGGGTGTACGATGAATCGCATTTGTGCCGGAAATGAGTATTGTTTCCTTTTGTTGTCGGTTGTGATTGGATTTGTCATCTGCGGTCCTGCACGGGCGGAGTTTATCGCCGACGGCGTTACGCTTGTGCCGTTGACCAATGATGGTAAATCCGCTGCAATAGCATGGGCGCCGCACGGCGACAAGATTCTCTACCAGGTGCTCCATACCGATACTCAGCGTCAGTTGTTTGTCGCAGACAGCAACGGCGCCAATGCAGAGGCAATTACGCCGATCGGTTTTCCGTATTATGCCCAATGGTCCTGGGCCGGGGACAAAGTGGCGTTTCTGTACGCCAATTCATCGAGCGGCGAAAGCCAGGCCCGGGCATATATCTATGATCTGAACTCCAAAAAGACGGTCATGGCTTGTGAGCCTTATCCGCGGTTCAATCTGGATGAGGATGAAGGGCCGCTCTGGTCGCCGGATGATCGCTATATTGTCTTCAAGACACGTCGAGGTCCTTCCCGAAGACGATTTGTTACGGTCTATGACACACAGACGAAGAACCGATGGGACATATTGCCGCAACGGGGCCAGAATCGTCGTGCTCGCTGGAACTTCACCTTGCCGCCTCGCCTGGCCTTTCAATCAGAGGCCGCCGGGGAACACTACGATATCGCCGTGTCCGATCCGGAAGGCGATAACGCGGTATTCCTAACCGCAATCGGCGCTGAGGCCGTCAATAACATACAGCCTCGCTGGCGCCCGCCGGGCGCCTACGAAGATATGATTGCATATACAAGCAACCTGGAGATGACCCGTACGGAGCGGGACATAAGAAGGAATGACGTGTGGATCGCACGCCCGGACGGTTCCGAGACCCGTAATCTGACGCAGGCGACATCTCCTTCAACAGAAGAGCAATTAAACAATGATTTCATTCTGTGGTCATGGGACGGACGGTGGATACTGTCACGCGGGGACCGCTTTGATTCCCAGGGCAATGACATCCATGCCGCCTATCTCGTGGACCCTGTCAATGGCGGTTACAGGATACTTTTCACCACATTTCCCAGAAAAGACGGCCTGTATGAACGTACACAAGTGATCAAGTGGTCCTATGACAGCACCAGGCTCCTTATGTACACACAGCGATATGATGTGAAGAACTGGGATGCAGATCGCCAATACCAGAGAACCCGCCATGTCCTGAGTTTGTTGCACGTCGATACGGGCCTTCGGGACGAAATCCTTGTTTGCGACGAGGAGTTGGAGCGAAGGAAAATTTTAGGCTCAGATAAACGGAGGCTGATAGAAGACATAAGCTATTCTCCGGACGGACGCTCGATTCTGCTTTCAATTGCGACGGTACTGAGCCGGGAAGACATGATCAGTCGTCCGAATGTGTACCGGCTGGACCTTCCGGAGTCGCTCGTCGGTCCGCAAGCATCTCGTCACGACGGCCCGCCCGTTGGACGAAAGGCCCCGGATATTCCCGCTGACGCCGCTGCTGAGACGACTTTGGCCCTTGCCGAGCAAACAAAGCCTGTCCCGGAATCGACCCCTTCACAGACGCCGACAGACGGGCCAAGGGTCACTGTTCTTACTCCTCAGCACATGACTGTCGATGAAGTTATGGAACTTCTGCCTACCCAATACAGCCGGTACCTGACTACAGATACATCCCGCAACTTCCTGTTGTTCGAGGGACCGGAGTCTGTCCTGTCCTCGCTGAAGGAGAACCTCCGGAAGATCGATACGAATCCGTCGCAGATACTGGTGGATCTTCTGGCTGTTGAATTGACTGAAGAAGCCAACCGCAGCCTGGGATTGGACTGGACCTATGCACAGGGACACTTTGGTTTGTATCAGCCCATGGGCAATGCCATTCGGGATCTTTCTCCTGCTTCGGTATTAGGGGGACTAAGTACCTTTCCGGGCGCCGGGCAGGTCTTTTACCAAGGCGTGGGAACGCTCCCCTCGGAGTTCTTTGTGCGTGTCAACGCCCTTGTTCAAGACGGCAAGGGTACTATTTTGGCGAATCCACGCACCGTGGCCATGAGCGGCCGGGAGGCTGTGATCAAGATACGTAAAACCCTTAACTATTTCTTCAATGAAGGTTTTGATGTGTCCGGCAGACCGATTGTCAAAAAGAGCGACATCTCCGCCGAGACCCAGGGCAGGATCACGCCTACGCTCCTGGCGGACGGACGCATCCACATGGAGGTTAACGTGATGGCGGGCAGTTTCACCTTTACCCCGGATGCGGGACTGCCCGAACAGATAGACCGGGAGGCCGCCACTACGGTTCGTGTTTCGGAAGGCGAAACCCTGGTCATTGGAGGTCTTCGCCAGCAGGAAATGAGCGAGTCAGTTGTCAAGATCCCGCTGTTAGGCGATCTGCCTCTTCTGGGATTTCTATTCAAGAAGAAGGAAAAAGAAACCCGCAGCACCGTGCTGACACTTTTCATTACTCCGCACATTATGCGCCAGGGCAGTGAAGCACCGCCGTGGCCGGAGGTGAACCTGGACGACGGTCACAGGATTACATCACCGGATACCAATCGAGCGAAACCATAAGAGTATATGAAAACGATGCTGATTTATGCCTCTTCAAAATAAGTATTCCTA
>QNBS01000201.1 GCA_003644175.1 Planctomycetota bacterium
CCTCGGAGGTCTTAGCCGGCGCACTGCCCGACATAACCGAGATCTCGCCGGTTCCCGTTGCCGTGCCCGCCGCACTGCTGGACCGAAGGCCCGATGTCCGCGCCGCAGAGATGCAGCTTGCCGCGTCCACCGAGCGAATCGGCGTCAACATTGCCGCAATGTTCCCCGACCTGACGTTTAGCGGCACGTGGGGCACTCGCGCCGACAGCTTCAGGGGGCTGGGATTCATGGATACGGACGTCTATTCGGCTGTTCTCTCGTTGGCGGCGCCGGTGTTCCAGGGCGGCAGCCTCAAGGCCGGCGTCGATGCCGCAAAGGCCCGCACCGAGCAGGCCGCGGCGAACTATGCCCAGGTCGTACTCGTGGCAATGCGCGAAGTCGAAGACGCCCTCGTCGAAATCAGGTTGCTCACCGAGCGGCTCGAACAACTCAAGATACGTCTCGCATCCGCCGAAAGAGCCGAAAAGCTTGCAAGGCAGCGATATCAGAGAGGGCTCGAAAATATCCTCCTCGTCACCGAAACCGAGCAAAAACGCAGGCTCGCCGAAAACGAACTGGCGATAAACATGGGCAACATCTACGAGGCGCGAATCAGTCTCTACCTCGCGCTCGGCGGCGACTGGCGGCCCACCGACAGTGATTCGCAAAAGGATGCAGCGCCCCGGACGGCGGCCCGGACATCGCCCCGGACGGCGCGACGGATGACCATGAGACCATCAAGAAACAGGAGATATAAATGAATAAGTCTGGTGGAATCTTAGCTAAACCTCTGGTGCAATTGCTTCTTGTGGTGGCTGCTCTGGGGATGGGTGTATTGATCTTCAGGTTTCTGGCGTCGAAGAAAAAGCCGCCGGTCAAGAAGGAAAGACCCGTTCTTACTCCGCTGGTCGAAGGCATAACGGTCCATGCCGAAGATCTCCGGATGATTGTGCATGGTTTCGGAACCGCCGAGCCCAAGGTGAAAGTGCAGGTAGTTCCGCAGGTTTCGGGGCAGGTAGTCGAGTGCCATGCAAACTTTGTCGAGGGCGGTTTCTTCAAGGCGGGTGAACCGCTTGTCAAGGTCGATCCCCGCGATTACGAACTGGCGGTGGAAAATGCAGAAGCCGCCGTCGCTCAGGCCGATTACATTCTAAAGCAGGAGCAGTCCGAAGCCCTCGTCGCCCGCACCGAGTGGCGGCAGCTCCACGGCGACGAGAAGCCGCCGTCGCCCCTTGTTCTTCGCGTGCCGCAGATCAAAAACGCCCAGGCCCAGCTTCAGTCGGCGCAGGCGAAGCTGTCCAGGGCCAAACTCGATCTGGAACGAACGGCCGTCTCAATGCCGTTCGACGGTCGAGGCGCCACCAAGAATGTCGATCTGGGGCAGTATATAACTCCGGGACAAACGATTGCAACCGTTTACGGCACCGACGTCATAGAAATCGTCGTGCCCCTGGGAGACGATCAGCTCGAATGGTTCGAAGTTCCGTTGGGCCACACAAACGGTAACGAAAACAATCGCGGCGCTGAAGCACTTATTACAACTGACTTTGCAGGCAAAAATCGTTCGTGGAAAGGTACGATCGTGCGAACCGAAGGACAAATCGATCCGACTTCTCGAATGATCAGGGTTGTCGTCGAAGTAACAGACCCGTTTGAAAAGAAAAACCACGACGTGCCTCTTACTCCGGGCATGTTCGTGAACGTGGAAATTAAGGGCAAGCAGCTAAACAACATTATCCGGGCGCCTCGGTATGCCGTCCACGGCGGCGATACGGTATGGCTGGCTCGTGACGGCAAGCTCCACGTACAACCGGTAAAAGTCGCCCGCCACGACAAGGGTTTTACTTACATAAGTTCGGGGGTTTCCGACGGTGATGTTGTCATTACCAGCACTCTCGACGTGGTAATCGACCGGATGGCAATCAGAGTCCGGCAGGCCGAGCCGGCCGATTCCGATGAGGAGGCCGCCAGGTGACCGATCGGACGGAACAATCCAAAGGCGCTCTTGCATGGTTTGCAAAAAATCATGTCGCGGCGAATCTGCTGATGATCCTGATCATCGTGTCGGGGTTCATAACCGTTTTCACCATCAAGGTGGAATTCTTTCCGGAGATGAGCCTTGACTTGATCACGGTGACGGTTCCGTACCTGGGCGCCTCGCCCGAGGAAGTGGAGCAGGGTGTTTCGCTTCGAGTCGAGGAAGCTGTCGCCGGCGTCGACGGCATTAAGCGGCTGTATTCCACCTCCACCGAAGGCGCCTCAATAGTCACGCTGGAACTGGAGGAATATGCCGACCCGTCGCAGGTGCTCGACGATGTTAAAGCCGAAGTCGACCGTATCATAACATTCCCGGTGGAAACGGAAAAACCGATCATCACCGAGATTAAGACTCGCTATGAAGTTTTGACAATCGTGCTCCACGGCGTCGCTTCCGAGAGGACCCTCAAGGAACTCGCCGAGAATGTCAAGGACGATCTTACGGCGATGCCCAATATCAGCCAGGTCGCTGTTGCAGGAGCAAGGGCTTATGAAATCTCGATTGAAGTTTCCGAGAAAACTCTCAGAAAGCATTCACTTTCCTTCGACGACGTAACCCGTGCGGTCAGAGAGTCATCCATGGACATTCCCGGCGGATCGGTAAAGACGGCCGGCGGTGAAATCCTCGTGCGAACGAAAGGGCAAAGGTACACCGGTCCGGAGTTCGCCGAGATCGTCGTTCTTACACGAAACGACGGGACGAAATTACTGCTTGGCGACATTGCGACGGTAATCGACGGTTTTGACGATTCGGATATGATATCACGATTCGACGGTCGGCCTGCGGTGCATGTGAAAATTTTCCGGGTGGGACAGCAGGACGCTCTTGACGTGGCCGATACGGTCAAGAAATATGTCGAAGAAAAAGGTCAATCTCTTCCGAGCGGAATCTCTCTGGATATCTGGGAGGATCAGACGAAGCTTCTTCGTGCGAGAATGAACCTTCTTATACGGAATGCAAGGCTCGGACTTCTCCTGGTCTTTTTGTGCCTGACGATGTTTTTGCATTTCCGACTTGCGTTCTGGACGACATTAGGTATTCCGATTTCGTTCATGGGCGGGTTCTGCCTCATGCCGCTGTTCGGGGTTTCGCTGAACATGATTTCGCTGTTTGCATTCATCCTGGTATTGGGAATAGTCGTCGACGACGCTATTGTCGTCGGCGAGAACATCTTCACGTACCGCGAAGGAGGGATGGATCCGATCAAAGCGGCGATTCTGGGCGTGCGGGAAATGGCCGCTCCCGTCATAATGGCGGTATTAACAACCATCTTCGCATTCGTGCCGCTGATGTACATTACTGGTATTATGGGAAAATTCCTTCGTGTAATTCCCATCGTTGTGATTCTGGTACTTTCAATTTCACTTATCGAAGCTTTGCTGATTCTTCCGTCACACCTGGCGAGAGCAAAGTTAAAAACGGGCAAAACCCGAAACCCGTTTTCGCGGTTTCAACGGAAAATCGCCGCTCTTCTCGAAGGATTCGTCGAAGGTCCATTTGCCGGGGCGGCATTGTTTGTCGTTCGTTACCGATACGTTACACTTGCAAGCGCCATAGCGATCCTGATAACGGTAATCGGCCTGGTGGCGGGCGGATTCATAAAGAGGACATTCATGGATTCCATCGAAGCCGACAACATGGTGGCGACTCTCACCATGCCGCAGGGAACGCCGGCGGATCAGACCTTGAAAATACTCAAGAGAATCGAAAAAGCCGCCTTCCAGGTTCGTGACGAAATCGACGCAAAACGCCCCGGCCAACCGTCGATATATAAACATCTGGCCACCACTATCGGCGACCAGCCGGCAAGTCGAGGAAGGGGGCCTATGCGGGAGATTCCAATTGGGATATCTTCCGGACACCTCGGCGAAGTGAACATAGAATTATTAGGGGCCGAAGAGCGCGGCGACATTTCGTCCACAACGCTTTCCAACCGATGGCGCGAAATCGTCGGAGAAGTCGCCGGTGTTTCGACGCTGACCTACACGGCACAGGTGCATTTTGCCGGTGAACCGATTAACGTCGAGCTTTCGCACAGGAATTTTGACAAGTTGCTGAGAGCATCGGAAGAATTGAAAACCATGCTTGGCGATTACAACGGCGTTTTCGATATTTCAGATAATTTCGAACCGGGCAAAGCGGAAATCAAACTCTCTCTCAGCGACGCGGGACGAACGCTGGGCTTGACCCTGGCCGATCTTGCAAGACAGACAAGGCAGGGTTTTTACGGTGACGAAGCCCAGCGTATACAACGCGGAAAGCATGATGTCCGAGTGATGATTCGATATCCGCGCCAACAGCGAAAGAGCCTCGCCGACATCGAAAACATGCGAATCCGTCTGCCGGACAATACCGAGATTCCTTTCGGCCAGGTCGCCCGCGTTCAATACGGACGAGGCTATGCGACCATTCGCCGCGCCGACCAGAGGCGCGTTGTAAATGTCACCGCCGACGTCGATGAGACGGCCGCAAATGCAGACGACATAAACGGCGATCTCCGGGCGACGCTGCTGCCGGAATTGACGTCGCGCTATCCCGAACTCAAATGGCGATTCGCAGGCGCCCAGAGAGAGCGAAAGGATTCCTTCGCCTCTTTGAAAACCGCTTTTCCACTTGCGATGCTGGCGATCTTCGGCCTGCTTGCGGTTCAGTTCAGAAGCTATATCCAGCCGCTGATCGTTATGTCGGCGATACCTTTCGGAGTTGTCGGCGCCGTCCTGGGGCACGCCATCCTCAGCTTTATTACGGGTATTCAATACAACGTCGGCCTGCTGTCGTTTTTCGGCATCGTCGCGCTATCCGGCGTCGTAGTAAACGATTCGCTGATCATGGTCGACCTGATTAATCGCGAACGAAAGGCCGGCATCGATCTCCACCAGATCATAAGGGACTCGATAACCCGGCGTTTCCGCCCGATCATGCTGACAACGATGACAACATTCTGCGGATTGATGCCGATGATGATGGAAAAAAGTCTCCAGGCCAGATTCC
>QNBS01000202.1 GCA_003644175.1 Planctomycetota bacterium
AGCCAACACCGCCCGACGAACAATATCAACGCCGATCTTCTCGTCTTCGGTCCCTTTGACCTTGTCGAGCACGCCAAGGGCCTTGAGCATCGAAACCCCGCCCCCCGGCAGGATGCCTTCTTCAACCGCCGCTCGACAGGCATGCAAAGCATCCTCGACACGGGCCTTCTTCTCTTTTACCTCGGCCTCGGTCGCCGCCCCGACCTTGATCAGTGCAACGCCGCCGGCCAGTTTCGCCAGACGCTCCTGCAGTTTCTCAATATCATAATCACTGGTCGAAATCTCGATCTCGTTCTTGATCTGCTCGATGCGACCCTTGATCTCCGCCGTATCGCCGGCGCCTTCGATAATAGTCGTGCTGTCCTTGTCGATCGTGACCGTCTTGGCCTGACCCAACTGGCTCAACTCAAGCTTTTCGAGTTGCAGGCCCAGATCCTCGAAGATCGCCTGCCCGCCGGTCAACAGCGCGATGTCCTGAAGCAGCGCCTTTCTCCGATCGCCGAAACCAGGCGCCTTCACCGCTGCAATCTGCAGCACGCCGCGAAGCTTGTTCACAACCAAAGTAGCCAGCGCCTCGCCCTCGACATCTTCGGCGATAACCAGCAGCGGGCGAGCCTTCTTGGCGACCTGCTCCAGCAGCGGAACAAGCGACTTGACCGAGCTGATCTTCTTCTCGAACACAAGGATAAACGGCTTATCCAGCACAACCGTCATATCTTCAACATTGTTGACGAAGTGCGGGCTGAGGTACCCTTTGTCAAACTGCATGCCTTCGACAAGATCCACAACCGTCTCCAGCGACTGGCCCTCTTCCACCGTAATCACGCCGTCCTTGCCAACCTTGTCCATCGCCTGAGCCAGGGTCTTGCCGATTTCGGCGTCCTGGTTCGCCGAACACGTCGCAACCTGCTGAATCTGCTTGCTCGACTTGACCACAGTCGCCATATTCGCAAGCTCATCAACCAGCGCAGCCACCGCCTTGTCGATACCACGCTTCACCTGCATTGCATTGGCCCCGGCCGTAATATTCTTCAGGCCCTCGTCGAAAATCGACTCGGCAAGAATAGTCGCCGTCGTAGTGCCGTCACCTGCGACACTCGACGTCTTCGAGGCAACCTCCTTGACCATCTGGGCGCCCATGTTCTCGTAGGCGTCCTCCAACTCAATCTCCTTGGCGACGGTCACGCCGTCTTTGGTTACCGTCGGAGAGCCGTAAGACTTCTCTAATATCACATTCCTGCCGCACGGACCCAACGTAATCTTGACCGCCGCCGCTAATTTTTTCACGCCCTGGCGAATGGCCGCACGGGCTTCATTCTCAAAGGCTATCTTTTTTGCTGCCATATTTGTCTCCTGTCTGTTTTTCTGTGACCCGTCGCAAAATGCGGGTACGCCACCAAAGTCTTCCTCACTAATCCTCAAGGATCGCCATAATATCCGATTCGTTCATGATCAGATACTCTTTGCCGTCGATCTTCACTTCCGAGCCGGCGTAGCTGGAAAACAACACCGAGTCGCCTTTCTTCACCTGCATTTTGCTCAGCTTGCCGTCGTCCAGAATCTTGCCGGCGCCTACGCTTACAACCTTGCCGCGCTGAGGCTTCTCCTGAGCGCTGTCCGGCAGCACAATACCCCCGGCCGTTACACTCTCCGCCTCGAGACGCTTGACAATCACTCGGTCAGCCAATGGTCGGATCTTCATTTTCTCTTTGCTCCTTTCAAAAACAACTATTCCTGATTATACTATTATTCACTGAAAACATAACTGTTATACTTCTTGATAAACAGCCGGTTCAACTGCCTCTGCAATATCAGCGTGTCAACGGGTTTCGCTATCACGCTGAAAACATCCAGTTCAAGCGCCCGGCTCAAAACCGGACGCTCACATCGCACCGACGCCATAATACACGGCAGCATCGGCTCGTAGCCGCGCACCGCCCGGACAATACTCAGCCCGTTGACCACCTGAGAATCAATATCCACAAGCGCCATATGAACACGGCTTCCAGCCAGAATGTCCACCGCCTCACCCGCACTGGAGGCGACCATCGACCTTATGCCCCGAGGGGCAAGCATCTCCTCGACTGCCTTCGACCACGCCCGGTCGCCGTGGCCCACTAACACATTTATTTCACTCAACGTCATCAACAACCAGCAATAATTGCAAAATCACCTCTAACGCAACGTGCAAATAACGTGCCAACACCCCAAAACACGACGACAAAGATGTAAGCACTGCATTTGCAAGCACTTACGTTTTCTTGCCCCACAGAGACAAAACTGGCAAAATAGCAGTCCGCCCCCCAAACCCTGCCACCATGACAGAGTCAAGGCTGTCTTTACAGGAAGCCCGCCATTTGAGCAGCGTCTGTTTCATGGCATTAAGAATCTCGGGCTTCTCAGCGGCAAGGTCGGTGGTCTCGGCGGGGTCTTCGACGAGGTCAAAGAGCCGGAAGGTCTTTCCTCTGTTTGCGCTGTGGATTTTGTATCGGTTGTCGATGAGGGTTGCCCTTTGACGCGAAAACCGAGGATATCCATGACCGTCGGGAAGTAATCCAACGTGCTGCAGGACTCATTAAGTGGCTCTAACAAAACCCGATTTGTCATTCCGAGCGAAGCCGAGGAATCTACTAAAACAGCTCCGCGAAGCGGTTCCTTATAATCGAGTCCGGTTTTGTTAGAGTGCCTAAAGCTATGATGGGCTAAGAGCCCACCCTATGATTGTCGTTCTACGCCGGCGGCAACATAGTTTTCCCATTCGGCAAGTGCTTCGACCAGTTCCTTTGTTATCTCCGGTTTCACTGAGGCCAGGTCATTTGCTTCAGCGAGGTCGTCGTCGAGGTTGAACAGGCTCACGGCTGCCGCGGCATTCTTCTTGTTTGCAGGTGCAACAACGAGTTTCCAAGGCCCCCTGCGGACGCACCTTTGGTTCTTGTATCGCCAGAACAAGGTCCGTTCGCCCAGCTTTTTTCGCTTAAACAGTACAGGCGAAAGATCGACACCGTCGAGCTTTAAGCCTTTTGGAATCGGCGCCCCTGCGACAGATGCCATCGTGGCAAACAGGTCCATTCCGATCGCCGTCTGATCGGTAATCGTACCGCCTCTTATTTTGCCGGGCCAGTAAGCGACGGCGGGAATGCGATGGCCTCCTTCGAAGATGCCGCCCTTGAAACCCCTGAGCGGGGCGTTTGAGCCTAAACGTGTTGCACCGTTGTCCGAGAAGAAGAAAATAAACGTCTTTCGTTCGAGGCCGAGACGTTTAACGGTTTCGACGACTCGCCCGATACCTTCATCCATGATCTCAACCATCTCCTTGTAGGCGACCGCCTTGTCCTTTCGGCCGCCGAATGCCTTCGGGGCGCCCGGGACGCGCACCGGTTTATCCCCTCGGCCCTGGTACGGATAATGAGGCGCCTCATGGGCAAGATACAGACAGAAAGGCTTACTTTTGTTTCGTTCGATAAAATCCATTCCGTGCTTTGTAATCAGGTCCGTCGTGTAGCCTTCTTCGTCGATTTCATCGGTATTCTTCCACCAGTCTTTGTAACCGACCTGGTCGATGTGTGATATGTAGTCCACGTTGCCGCTGACATAACCGACAAACTCATCAAAGCCCTGCTTAACCGGATTGAACCTGACATGGTAGCCGACATGCCACTTGCCGAACATTGCCGTTCTGTAACCGGCTTCTTTGAGCACCTCGGCAAAGGTCGTTTCCGCAAGCGGCATGCCCTTGTCGCGATGGCCTTTTGCGGTGACGACGCCTTCGACGCCGCAGCGCTGCTGGTAGCGACCGGTCAAAAACGCCGCCCGCGTCGGGCTGCACACCGGGCTGTTCGAATGGAAATCGGTAAACTTCAGGCCGCCTTCGGCAAGTGCGTCAATATTCGGCGTGTTTATGGTTTTGTTGCCATAACAGCCTATGTCGCCATAGCCCAGGTCGTCGGCAAGAATAATGATTATGTTGGGCTTGCCGGCCCCTCTCGACGCTTGCCGCGCCGCGCCGGCGCACCCGCCAACCAGCACGCCCGCCGCACAGAGACCTGACCGCTTCAGAAAATCACGACGATTGCAATTGAAACTGCTCATACTCTATTCCTCATTCTTGCGCCAAAGGAGCACTCTATTTCGTCGGCCAGTTGGCGGATTCGGTTCGGGCGGTGGTCAGCCACTTTTCGATCATTGCGATAATCTGCGGGTGTTTTTCGGCAATATTGGTTGACTCGCCGATGTCTTCGTCGAGATTGTAAAGCTCCAGGGGCGCGCCTGGTTTGAGACGGACCGCCTTGAAGTTGCGCCATCGAACGGCGATCTGGATGTGGCCGGACTCGAAATACTCCCAGTACATGAACCGGTTGGCGGTGTTCTGTTTCTCGCCGCAAATCAGCGGCAGCACGCTTATACCGTCTATGTTGTCCGGGACCGATGTTTTGGCGAGATCGGCGGCGGTCGGCAGAAAATCGGCGAAATACCAGGGACTCTTGTTGACTGCACCCTCGCCAACCCTGCCGGGCCAGCGTGCGATCATGGGAGTGCGTATTCCGCCCTCGTACATATCCCGCTTTCGCCCGCGCAGCGGACCGGAGCTGTCGAAGATGCCCTCCCATCGCCTGGCCGCGCCGTTATCGGAGCAGAAGAACACAATCGTATTCTTATCGATATTAAGTTCCTTCAGCAGCTTCATGATTCGGCCAACGTCGGCGTCCAGAAGCGTGATCATTGCCGCATGAACCCTGGCGTCGGCGGGCCAGTCCTTGTCGGTATAAGGCGCCGTATCCGGTATCTCGTACTTTGAATGCGGCGCCGTGTAGGCACAATACAGAAAGAACGGCTTTCCGGCTTTCCGGCGAATAAAATCCAGCGCAAAGTCGGTGAACAGGTTGTGCGCGTATGTGCCGCGCTTGCCGTCGGCATTGCCGCCCAGCATGAATTTTTCTTCATTGCGCCAGAGATACGGCGGGTAGTAGCTGTGTGCGTTTTTCTGATTTAGATAGCCGAACCA